>JAICHN010000071.1 GCA_025924845.1 Chloroflexota bacterium
CGGACGAAGGCGATTCACACCTGGCCCAGATGAACCATTTCATTGCCGCCCTACTTGCCGGCGAGCATCCCGAACCAGACGGCAGGGAGGGCGCGCGCACCGTGGCCGCATGCCTCGCCGTTGTGGAGTCCGCCAGGACCGGGAAGTTGGTATGCCCGGCCGCATTCTCATAGCATGCGCCGGGGCGTCAGGGCAATGCTCAGGCCGGCGAGCAGAAATGCGCAAGCGGAGAGCGCGAACGGTAGAGTATAGCCGTGGAGCCGGTCGTAGAGCCAACCGGCGCCCAGCGGCCCAATCCCCGCCGATACGGCGCCGGGTACGCCCTGCAGCGCGGTGATCGATCCGTAGGCGCGTCGGCCGAAGTGATCCGCGATCACCGCCGCGCGTAAGGGAAGCACGGCGCCGAACGCGGCGCCATAGACTACTACGAACGCGATCAACCAACCGACGGAATCGCCATGTAGGAACAGGACTACACCCAATCCTTGCATGAGCAGACAGAGACTCAGCAGCGGCTGCGCGCCGAGTCGATCGCTGAGTAGATTCAATCCTAAACGGCCGGGCAGGCTGGCGAACCCCACGGCGCCCACGATCCCTGCCGCGAGCACTGCGCCGTAGCCGCGTCCGATCAGATAGGCAACCCCATGCACCAGAATGACGGAAGTGGCCAGATTAGCCAGAGCGTAGGCGCCGATCAAGGTCCAGAAGGCAGGCACACGGAGCGCCGCTCGCGCGCTGAGGCCGGACAGGGAGTGGGAGCCGGAACCGTCCGGGAGGATCCCTCCATCGGGCCGCAGCCCGAGGTCCTCCGGTTGGCGGCGGACGACCAGCGCGTGCAGGGGCAGGGCGACCGCGAGTTGCACTACGGCCAGCACCACCAGGGTCTCGCGCCAGCCCACGCGCGCCACGAGCGCGCCGGCCAGGGGGATGAAGATCGGCGAGGCCATGCCGCCCAGGAGGGTCAGCACGGCGAGCGCCCGACCGCGCCGGAGCACGAACCAATTCGCTACCACGGTAAAGCTGACCGAATAAAAGGTCAGCGCGTTGGCCAACCCCAGGCCACCCGCCCATAGCAGATAGAACTGCCAGGGGCTCTGAATGGTGGCCAGGCTCAGCAAGGTAAAGCCGCCAAGCGCGGAGCCCACGGTCATCAGAACGCGCGCTCCGTGTCGGTCCACCAGGCGGCCGATCGGTACGCCCAGGAGGCCGGCGACAATGGTAGCCAGCGCATAGGCGCCGGAGATGCTCACCCGGGTCCAGTGGAGGTCCCGTCCCAGCGGTACGACCAGCACGCCGAACAGATAATAGGAGGTGCCATAGGAAATGGTTGTGGTGATGCCCAGCGTGACCACCAGGGGCCATCCGTAATAGAGGTCGGCCCAGGGACGCCGGCCCGGCCGACGCGGATGTACGGTCACGGGCGATCCCTCTCGACACGGCATAGACCCACCGGCCGCGTAGCCGGCAAGGGTACGCACCGTGATAGGTGCCGCGGACTGCTATGCGCCCAGAGGGTTAACGCGCCGCATCCACGGCTCCCGGCGGCGCGGCGCCATGATGCAATCAATACACTTTCGAAAGCAATCCACCATCCACCACGATAGGCGTGCCGGAAATAAAGGCGGCGTCATCGGAGGCCAGGAAAACCGCCACTCGCGCAATCTCATCAGGACTGGCGATGCGTCCCAAAGGATACTCCGCCTCGATAGACTGCCGAGCCGCCGCCGGATCCGGGTAACTGTTGAAATACACCTGATTGAGCGGCGTATCGACATCCGCCGGACAGATACAGACGGCGCGAATGCCGCGGCGCCCGTACTCCACGGCAACGGCACGGGTCAGCGAGAGAATGCCGCCCTTGGTCGCGCAATAGCCCGCCAGCTTTGCGTCACCAACCAGTCCCAATACCGAACTCATGTTGATGATCACTCCTGTCCCAGCGGCGCTCATGGCGGGAACGGCGTACTTGCAGCCCAGAAACACGCCGGTGAGGTTCACGTCCAGCATGTCATGCCACTGCCGAAGCGTCGTTTCATGGAGCGGCGCCTCATACTGGACGGCGGCGTTGTTGACCAGCACGTCCAGCCGGCCAAAGCGCTCCAGGCAGGCCGCGATCATACCCTGTACCGCCGGCTCTCGCGACACGTCAGCTTCGTGAAAGGCGACGCTACCGCCGGCCCGCTCGATTGCGGCGGCCACTTCCTCACCTCGTGCCCGATCGCGATCGACGCCGAGCACGACGGCGCCTTCCGCGGCGAAGCGATGGGCGACGGCAGCACCGATGCCGGACGCCTGGCCGGTGACAATGGCGACCTTTCCCCGTAACCTCATCGGTTGCCGATCCCTGCCCGGCTCGCAGCCCAATTCATCATGCCTTCACACTGCCGAAGGTCAGGCCGTTCTGCCAATAGCGCTGCAGGAAGACGAAGGCCAGGATTAGAGGAGCTATCGATACCAGTGCCCCCATGATCACGATGGAGTAGACGATGCCGGCGCCGATCCCCGGCTGCGCCGCCTGCGCGTTCCAGTTGGCCAGGCCCACGGTGATCGGATAGAGCGACGATTGGCTGAACACCAGCAAGGGTAGCAGATAGTTATTCCAGGTGCCCACGAAGGAGAGCAGCAGGATGGTGACGAAGCCCGGCGCCAAAATGCGTAGAGCGACGCTCCACCAGATGCGCCATTCGCCCGCTCCGTCGATGCGCCCTGCCTCCAGCAATTCATTCGGCAGTGCTTGCTCCGTATAGATACGCATGAGGTAGACCCCGAACGGGCTGACCAGAGAAGGAAGGATCAGGGCAAACGGCGTGTCGATCAAGCCGACGTTGCTCAACAGCAGATACTGCGGGATGGCCAGGCAGGTACTGGGCACCATGATCGAGGCCAGGATGAGCGCGAAAATGAGGCGACGGCCCGGAAAGCGAAACTTGGCAAAGGCATACCCGGCCAGGGTCGAGACCGCGGCAGCGCCGATGGCGCTGAAGGTGGAGTAGTACACCGTGTTCCAGAGCCATGTCTTGTAGGCGCCGTCGTCGTGGGTGAACAGCTCACGCAGGTTATCCCAAAAGTGCAGGTTCCCAGGGAACCACAGGCCGAAGGTGTTGAATAACTGGCTGTTGTTCTTCGTCGCGTTGACGATCAGCCAGAACAACGGAAGCAGGAAGTAGACCAGAAACACTACCAGGATCAGCAATACAAAACGGCGCGTGAATATGCCGGCACCGCGGGCTCGCGCTGGGGAGGCTGAGGGTATGGATGGCGCGGCCATTAGTCCATCCTTATCCGATTAACAATGCCGAGAAACAGCGACGAGCAGACGATGATCACCGCGCCCAGGCCGAACGAGACGGCGGCAACGTAGTTGAACTGCTGGCCGGTCGCGGCGAGGTTATAAGCATAGAGGTTCGGGGTGTAGTGCGTTCCGATCACATCGGGAGCCAGTTGGGCCAGAATCTGCGGCTCGGTGAAAATCTGCAGGGTGCCGATAATCGAGAGAATCCCCATCATGGCCAGTGCCGGCGCGATCAAAGGAACTTTGATATGCCAGGCAATGCGCCGCCCATTGGCGCCATCCATGGTAGCGGCCTCGTAGAGATCCGCCGGAATAGATTGGAGCGCGGCGAAGAAAATGATCATATTGGAGCCGGTATAAAGCCAGATCGAAATGTTGCCGATTGAAGGCAACATGCCCGAGTCGGAGAGAAATTGCGGCTGCGGCAAATTGAATTGCGTAGCGGCCTGCGCGAACGGGCCGAAGGCCGGGCCGTAGAGATAGCCCCAGAGTAGCGCGGCCACCACGCCGGGGATAGCGTAGGGCAGAAAGAATCCGAGGCGGAAAAGGCCGGCAAACGGTACGGTGCCACTGTCGATAAAGAGGGCGAACAAGAGGGCGAGACCCAGGCCAAGTGGAATGACCACGAGCCCGTAGAGGACGACGCGCTGCACGCCGTCCCAGAAGTCGCTGTCGTGCAGTAACTGTTGGTAGTTCCCCGATCCCACGAAGACGGTCCCACCGATCATGCGTTCCTGATAGAGACTCAAACGAAACGCATAACCCAGCGGGATCAGGAAAAAGAACGAGAACAGGGTGACAAAGGGCGCCAGGAAGATATACGGGATGCTTCCCCTGCGAAGCAGGCGGAGTGGCGACCGGATGCCCCGCCGTCGTGCTACAAGCGGATTGGGATCCGCACCGAGTCGTGTGGACGCTTGCATGAATCGCACATCCTCCGCTTGCCCTGGTCTCGTACCACCACCACCGAGAGGGTTTGAGTCTCTCGGCGGTGGCTGTCATGCCCTTACTTTACGGTAAAGCCCTGGTTCTTGGCGTAGCTGACCAGGTCGTTCTGCAATTTGCTGAGGGCCGCGCTTACTCCCGTCTTACCTTTCTCGGCCGCGATCACATCGGCCTGCACCTCCTGATTGGTATAGATCATGAACGGATTCCACTGCCAATGCGGATCCACGGAGGCGGCCGCCTTGTAGTAGAGTTCATTGATCGCCTGTCCCCCGAAGAAGGGGCTGGGAGTGCCAAGGACCTTAGGGGTCGAGAAGCTCTTCAGCACCGGGAAGGCGCCGCTCAGTTTCTGCTGGAGCGCGGCCGCTTTTGGGCTGTCGTTCATCCAGATCACGTACTCGGCCGCTTCCTTGGGATGGGCGCTCTTGGCCATCACCGAGTAGGCGGAGCCGCCCCACATCGCGGAGGAGGGAACGCCCTTAGTCCAGGTGGGCAGCGGCGCCAGCCGCCACTTGCCGCTGGACTTCGCCGCCGCGGGCTGCGGGAACACCAGGCCCCACGAGGGAGTGATCCAGGACGCGACGCTGTTGAATGACGAATTCCACGATGGGGTGAAGGCGGGGAAGGTGCTCACCAAATGTTGTTGCACGAGATTCGCCCAGAACGACAGCACCTTCTGAGCGGTGCCATCGGCGACGTTGATGGACACGGTGGTACCGTTCACGTGGAACGCTTGATCTTTGGCCTGCCACAACATGCCGAGGAAGTTGCCCTCGTCCAGTGGGGAGTTGCCGAGGACCATCTTGGGGTCCGCCTTATGCAGGGCCGCCGCGGTTTGCGCGTATTCGGCCCAGGTGGTGGGAACTTTCAAATGATACTGGTCGAAGAGATCCTTACGGTAGGCGAAGGCCATCGGCGCGTAATCCAAGGGCGTGCCATAGATCTTGGACCCCTGGATCATCTGGCTCCAGACGGCGGGTACAAAGTCCTTGGCGATACTCTTCGCCCCATATTGGCTAAGGTCCACCAGGCTGCCCGAGGCGGCGAATTGGGGCAACACGTAGTGCTCGAGCATCACGGCCTCCGGAAGGCCCTTGCCAGCCTTGAGCGCTACTTGCAACTTGGTATATTCTTTGCCCGTGCCTCCGCCCGTGTTGACGTAGTTGACCTTGATCCCGGGATGCGTTTGCTCGAATAACTTGGTTAAATCCTCGGTGTGCGGGGACCAACCCCACATAGTAATGGTGACCGGCGCCTTGCTGGGCACGGCATTGCCGTGCATCGCTCCGGAAGGGGCGAGCATCACCGCCGCCGCTACTACGCCGGCGACACCGGTGGTTCGGGTCGTCCGGTAAAACCGTGCCATGACAGACATGGTATGCGTCTTCCTCCTGCTTAAAGCTGCGCGCCAACTTGCATTGGCTCCGTTAGGTCTTCGACACCCGTGCTCGAACGACGAATCGCACTGAGATAGTTACCTCCTCCATCGTTTCATCTGCGTTTCATCTGCGTTTCATCTGCTGAAACATCCTCTACTCTCTTGCTGGGGCTTGACAGCTTGGGAGCGATGATAGCATCGGTATTTTCTACTGTCAATATCTTGACAAGCCTTTCCATCGCTCGTATAGTGACTTCGGATATGAGGATATGTGTTTCATTGTATGAAACGAAGCTGCGATGAGCGGAATATGATCCGCACGACGGGATGGAGCGGCAGTGGACGCGGGCAACGGTAAAGGGCCGGAACGTTACGGCATCGCGGTGGTGGCCAAGGCCCTCGACGTGCTGGAGGCTTTTGACGAGCGTGAGAGCCTGTCCCTGGCCGAACTGGCGCGCGCCGTCGGCCAGCCCAAACCAAGTGTCTTTCGCCTGGTAAGCACCCTGGTGAGCCGCGGCTACCTTGAGCCGGACAGCCGGCCGGATCGCTACCGCCTGGGCATGCGTCTGGCCCGCGCCGCGCGCGGCGTACTGGCGCGTTCGACCCTCCGCGAGTTGGCGCGGCCTCATTTGCGGCGCCTCCGCGATGATTTTGGTCATAGCGTCAATCTCGCCGTCTTTACCCGTGGAGACGCCCTCTTCATCGACGTCTTGCCGGGCCTTCACCCATTCAAGATGGAGACCATACCCGGGAGCCGGGTGGAGTTGCATGCCACCGCGGCCGGCAAAGCGATCGCGGCCGCGATCTCCGAGGAAGAATTGGCGGCCTATCTGCAGGCGAATGGCCTACCCGCCTTTACACCCCGCACCATCTCGACCAGGGCGGAGTTGCGCGAAGCGTTAGAGCAGGTGCGGGTGCGTGGGTACGCCGTGGACGCGGAAGAACGGGAACCGGGCGCTGTGTGCATAGGCGGCGTCATCATTGGTGCGGACGGCGTGGTGGAGGGGGCGATTAGTCTTTCGTCCGTGGCGGCCCGCTTGACCGATGATCTCATTCCACGAGTCGGCGCGGCGGTATGCGAGGCATGCGCGGCGGTAGCCGAGGGTCTGGGCTATCGTCCGCCGGTTATCACCAATGGGGCGACCCTGAATCTTTATCATGCCGCCGTAGCGGGACCAGGTCCCGCGGCGAGCAGAGAGGAACGTACATGACCGCCGCCACATCCACCCGAGCACGCCAACTCTATGCGCGGGCACGGGAATCGCTCGCCGGAGGGGTGAGCAGCTCCTTTCGCGCCGATGTGCGGCCGGAACCCCTGTTTGTCGACCACGCCCAAGGGGTTCGCCTGATTGATGTCGATGGAAACAGCTATTTGGATTACACCCTGGCCTGGGGCCCACTCATTCTTGGCCATAACCATCCGAGCGTCATGGCCGCGGTGCGAGCGCAGTTAGGGCGTGGCCATATGTTCGGCGCCCAACATGAACTGGAGGCACAGGTAGCGGAACGCATCGTGGGGGGCGTGCCCGGCGCCGATTTGGTGACCTTTGCCGGATCGGGTACGGAGGCGGTCCAGGTGGCGCTGCGCCTGGCGCGCGCCTATACGGGGCGGAATAAATGGATCAAGTTCGAAGGTCACTATCATGGCTGGAGCGATGCAGCCTTGGTGAGCTACCACCCGTCGCTGGACGCGGTCGGACCACGCGATCATCCGCGATCGATTCCCGGCACGGCCGGCCAATCGCCGGCCGCTTTGGCGGAGGCGATCGTGTTGCCCTGGAACGACATTAGCGCTCTGGAACAGGCGCTGCATGACGGCGCGGAGGATATTGCCGCCGTCATGATGGAACCCGTCATGTGCAACTCTGGAGTGATTGCGCCGGTTCAAGGCTATTTGGAAGCGATGCGCTCTTTAACCGCGCGGCACCGCGTGCTGCTCATCTTCGATGAGGTAATTACCGGGTTCCGCCTGGCTTTTGGCGGCGCGCCGGAAATCTACGGCGTGGTTCCCGATCTCGTGGTCTATGCGAAGGCCATTGCGGCGGGATTCCCGCTCAGCGCTATCGGCGGACGACGCGACGTGATGGACCTGATCGCTAAAGGAACGGTGGCTCACAGCGGCACCTACAACGGCAATCCGATTGCCCTGGCCGCCGCCGATGCCGCCCTACGTGAACTGAGCGGCACGGGCGTCTACGAGCATCTGGACCGCCTGGGAACGGCGCTGGCGGCCGGGGCGCGCTCGCTCTTGACGGAGCATAAATTGTCCGGCAAGGTGCATCAGGTTGGTCCGGTCCTACGCATTCTCTTCACCGAACAGGACGCGATCCTCGATTATCGCGCCGTGGCCGCGTGTAACGATGCGCTGAGTGCCGCGTTGGTCCAGGAACTGCGTGCTCACGGTGTGCTTATCTTGCCGGATGGCCGCTGGTATCTGGCAACAGTGCATACCGATGAGGATGTGCGGACGGCCCTGGTTGCCCTCGATGAAAGCCTGGCTTCGCTAGGGAACTGAGGAGAAAAACAGAGTGAAAGTGACTGACATTCGGGTCACGCCGATCACGGTGCCGCTGGAGGCGCCCCTTAGGTGGAGCATGGGCGTGGAAACGGGCACCACGCGCGCCATCATTGAGGTGCTGACCGACGAAGGAATTACAGGGATCGGCGAGACTTATGGCGGCAACGAGGTGGTGCATGCCATCGAAACGGCAAAGCCTTTCGTGCTTGGCATCGACCCGTTGCAGACCGGCCTGCTTCAGTATCGGCTGGGCGTCTTCTGTATCTCCTACGAAACGCAAGTCTCCCCGGCCGCCCGCGCGGGCCTCGAGATGGCCTGTCTTGACGCGGCGGGCAAGGCGCTTGGTCGACCCGTGCATGCCCTGCTTGGCGGCGCCGTACGGGAGAGAGTCGAGGTGGCCGCCTACCTCTTCTATCGCTATCCCGGCAAGCAAGATGTCGGCGGAGAGAGCACACCCGAGGCAATCCTGGCCCGCACCGAGGAATTAATCGAGCGCTACGGCTTTCGGTCGATCAAATTGAAGGGCGGCGTGTATCCGCCCTATGAAGAATTGCGCGCCATACGTCTGCTACGGGAGCGTTTTCCCGATAGTCCCCTCCGTTGGGATCCCAACGCGGGCTGGTCCACCAACACGGCGATCCGAGTGGCGCAGCGCCTGGCCGATGAACGTATCGATCTCGAGTACCTGGAGGATCCCACGGCCGGACTCGAGGGGATGAGCCTGGTGCGGCGGGCGGTCAGCATCCCCCTGGCAACCAACATGTGCCTGGTGAACTACGAGCAGTTGGCCCCCGGCATTCGGATGCACAGTGTTGATGTGATCCTGGCCGACGTGCATTATTGGGGCGGCTTCCGGGCCAATCAGAAGATGGCCGCGACGGCCGAGGCGTTCAACCTGGGGGTAGGCATGCATAGCGACCGGGAGTTGGGGGTGTCCACGGCGGCCATGGTTCATCTTGCCGCGGCGCTGCCCAATCTTACCCACGCCATCGACAGCCACTATCCCGACCAGGTGGACGACATTATCACGACGCCGTTCGTCTATGAGGAGGGCCACTTTCGCGTGCCGCAAGGGCCCGGACTGGGCGTGGAACTCGATAGAGACAAAGTCGAGAAGTATCACCGGCTGTATCTCAGCGGCGGGGCGACCAACGAGTTCTATGATCCGTGGCGTCCCGGCTGGGTACCCGCCCTGCCCGTCTTCTAATCCGCCTCATGATGTACGCGCGGTACTGGAGTAGATAGATGATTCGAGCTGGATTCTCCGAGGTCAACATCACGCCTGCCCTGGGCTTCAAGATGTCCGGCATGCTCAATCCGCCGGCGGCAGGCGGCATTGAGTGGCCGCTGTACGCCCGCACGGTCGTCTTTGACGATGGGGTCAAGCGGATTGCCGTCGTAAGCCTCGATCTCCTCTCCCTGAGACCGCATACCGTGGCGGAGTACCGAACCGCCATTGCGGCCGGCAACGACATCGAACCGGCTGATATCTTAATCGCCTGCTCTCACACTCACCGCGGCCCTTTCACGGGCATGGGCATGGACGAGGATACGAACTTCGCCTATCTCGACGACCTGCGCGCCTGGCTCGTGCAGGGCATGGCCAGGGCATTTGCCGCCCTGCAGCCCGCGCGGATCAAGGTAGGCCAGACCAAGGCACCGGGCTGGACGTTCAACCGCCGCCCCGTCTATACGGGCGAAGAGGTGGGAACCCAGGGGCCCGCCTATGGTGATAATTTCCTTCGCCTGGAGGGTCCGGCCGACGACGATCTGCAGGTGTTGCTGGTCGAGGATAGCCAGGGGGCCGTGCTCGGTGGTCTGGTTGATTTCGCCTGCCACCCGACCTTGATGTTCCTCGAACCGGTCTATTCGGCGGACTTCTCAGGGGCGCTGATGGAAGAGTTGGCGCAGCGACATGGAGGGATCTTCGCCTACCTGCAGGGCGCCTCCGGCAACCTGTGGGCTCGTGACCTGAGCTTGCGAGCACCGCGTTTCCCCACTTCCCAGGACCATGTCAAGGCGATGGCCCAGGCGCTTGCCGACAAGGCCGACGAGGTCATGCGTTCGGCGCGCGAACTCCACGATGTGTCACTGCGCACCGGCCAGGAGGTGCTGCGTATCGAACAGCGCCGCCCTACCGCTGAACAGGTCCAGCTGGCCCGCTGGTACCTGGAAGAGCGAAAATCGGCGATCGACGAGCAGGAGTTTACTCAGCGCATGTACGGCCACGACTATACCTTCTATCACAACAGCCCTGAGGTGTCGAAGTGGTTCTCGCGTGAGGCCATCGGCATGTGGGAGATGCAGCGCCGGATCGGCAGCCGCGAGTTGCGGGATGACGTGGAAATCCAGGCCCTGGCCATCGGCGAGGTCGGCCTGGTAACCTTCCCGGTCGAACTGTTCACCGAATTCGGCATCGCCGCCAAGGCGCACTCGCCGTTTGCCGATACGTTCGTCGTTTCTATCGCCAACGGCTGCCTCGGCTACGTCCCTACTCTGGAAGCGTTCAGCCGAGGAGGGTACGAACCGCGCCTGGGCGGGAGTAGTCACCTTATTCCCGAGGCAGGCAACCTGATGACCGATGCCGCGCTGCGCCTACTGCGTGGGCTTTCCCGTCCCAGCGCCTAGCCGCTCGCACCACGACGCATGCCGGCCTTTGCCGGCACAGGTACTCCGGATTACCGGTTGACCACTAATCGAATGTACGACGAGGGGATGAACCATGGCCGAGGATTGGCGACCGTTCACGCTGACCTGGGATGACGCGCCGCTTGATCTGTCCTTTCTCTATGAGCAGGAGAAACCCGCCGGCAAGCACGGCTTCCTTACCGTCCAGGGCGACCGCATGGTGTTTCAGGACGGCACGGAGGGACGTTTCTGGGGCACCTGCTTTAACAGCGGCGCCAATTTTCCGACCCACGACGAGAGCGAGATGGTGGCGCGCCGGCTGGCGAAATTCGGCGTGAACATCGTGCGGTTCCACCAAATGGATGCCGAGTGGGCCACGCCGAACCTATTCCAGTTCAATCGCGCCAAACCCAAGGACAATACTCGAACCTTCGACCCGGAAAGTATTGAGCGCTTGGACTATCTGATCTATTGCCTGAAGCAACTGGGCATTTATATCTACCTCGATCTGTTGACCTACCGTCAGTTTCGCCCCGGCGACGGCGTGGACGCCGTCGATCAACTCGGCCAGGCGGCCAAGCCGTACACCTATTTCGATCCGAAACTGATCGCCTTGCAGAAAGAGTTCAACCGCGATCTATGGCTGCACACTAACCCGTACACCAAGCTGGCGTACAAGGACGATCCGGCCATCGCGCTCACCGGGATCAAGAACGAAAGCGACATGTTCACCCAGCCGGTGGTGCTCGAGCCCTATCGCTCCCGCCTAGAGGTTCGGTATCGAGAGTGGGCGGCGCGGTTGAACCTGTCCGTGGACGCGGGAGCGGTCGATTTCGCCCAGCCTTCGGGGCAAATCGCGCGCTTCCTGACTGAGGTGCAGACCGAGTTCTTCCGGGACATGGTGGCCTATCTGCACGAGATTGGGGTACGCGTACCGATCAACGGCACGAACTGGTCGCGAAAGTTAGGAGTGCTGGCCTCGCAAGTCGCCGTGGACTTCGCGGACTCGCACTGCTACTGGAACTTTCCCTTCTGGGAGAGTCCTCAAGGCACACAGGCTCAGCCCATGGTAGGCTCCGCCGATAATACATTCGGCGTGCTGTCCTTCGAACGCCTGCTCGATCGCCCCTACTTCGTATCGGAATGGGATCATGCCTGGCCGGACGAGTGGCGGGCCGAGAGCGCCGTGGCCTACGCGGCGGTTGCCGCATTCCAGGGCTGGAGTGGGCTGGCCATCCACACCTACCGCTACACCAACTGGGGGCCGGTGGACAGTATTGGCGGGGGCACGTCCACAATCAACGGCATCACCTACCGGAATCACTTCGATGCCTTTAACGATCCAGCCAAATTTGGCCTGTTCTATCATGCGGCGCTGCTCTTCCGGCGAGGTGATGTGGCGCCGGCCAAGCAAAGCGTGGCGATTCGCCTGGGGGAGGATACTTCCTCCTGGCTGCTCAAACGACCCGAGGATTTGCCCGTGCTGACCGCCCTGAGCGAGCAGCATCGGGTAGGGATGGTTTTACCGGGCCAGAACGTTCCGGCGGACCACACAGTATCGTGGGAGCGCCCCATCGTGGATCTGGATGCCGGCGAAGTGCATGCCGATACGGGCCAACTCCAGCGCAGTTGGGTCAAGCGGATCGGCCTGATCGATACGCCGCGCACCAAGGTTGCCTACGGCTTCCTGGGCGAGGGTGAACCTATTTCGCTCACCGGCCTGAATCTCGACGTCAAGACGTCCTTCGCCACGATCGCCCTTAGCTCGCTGACCGACGATCCTATTGAGTCATCCAACACGCTGCTCCTCACCGCCGTGGGACGAAGCGACAATACCAGCGCCGAATACGACGCGGATCGGACGCATCAACTGAAGTTTGGGCATGGGCCGATTCTGATCGAACCCATTGAAGCAAAAATCACGCTCACCACCACGCATCCCAATCTCAAAGTATGGGTGATCAGCGAGCGGGCACAAGCGGTTACTCCCTTGCCAACTCACTTCGCGGACGGCGCCTTTACCTTCGAGATCGGGGCGCAACCGGAGTGGAATCCTTCCACGATCTATTATCTGATTAAGGTGTAACTGCCGGACTCCTTCCCCCTTCCGAGCGACCTATTATAAGAACGCGCGGCCAAGGCGTAAGAAACGCGCCGCGCGTTCATCCAATAGATAGCAGGGGAAAATGAGCGGGGAAGGAAGATACCTTGGCTATCACACGGCACACTTATCTAATCGTTGGGAGCGGCATGACCGCCGCCGCGGCGGTACACGGCATCCGCGAGGTGGATGCTCACGGCTCGATCGGGATGATTGGCGACGAGGGCGAGCCACCCTATAACCGCCCGCCTCTCTCGAAGGGACTGTGGAAGGGCGAGAGCATCGACGGCATCTGGAGCGCCATGAACGGCGACGACCTGACGCTGTATTCAGGGTGTACCGCCGTCACTCTGGATGCCCGGCAAAAGCAGATCACCGACTCACAGGGCACAACGTACGGCTTCGACAAGCTGCTCCTGGCTACCGGGGGTACCCCGCGGCGGCTCGACGCCGGGAATGACCGGATGATCTACTTTCGTACCCTGGATGATTACCGCCGATTGCGCGCCCTTGCCGAGGATCATCGGCGATTCGCGGTCATCGGCGGCGGCTTCATCGCTTCGGAGATCGCCGCCGCGCTGAGCATGAACGGCAACGAGGTGGTCATGCTTCTCCCTGAGGAGACCATCGGCCACCGCCTGTTTCCCAGCGATCTGGCGCGGTTCGTCACCACCTTCTACCAACAGAAGGGCGTGGACGTGATCACCGGCGATACGGTGGTGGGGGTCGAGTTGCGCGGCGACCGGCAGGTGGTGCTGACCCGATCCGGCCGCGAAATCGTGGTGGACGGCGTCGTGGCGGGCCTTGGCATCCAGCCAAACCTCGGGCTGGCCCGCGACGCCGGGCTGGACGTGGGGAACGGCATCTTGGTTGACGAGTTCCTGCGCACCTGCCGGCCCGACATCTATGCGGCGGGAGATGTGGCCGAGTTCCCGGACTATGTACTGGGGGGCAGACGCCGCGTGGAGCATGAGGACAACGCTAACGTCATGGGCCGACTGGCCGGGCGCGCCATGGCAGGCGACCCCGCGGCCTATCACCACCTCCCCTTCTTCTATTCCGACCTGTTCGAGCTGGGCTATGAAGCGGTTGGCCTGGTCGATAGCCGTCTTGAGACGGTGGCGGACTGGACGGAACCGTATCGCACGGGCGTCGTGTACTACCTGCAAGCCGGGCGCGTTCGGGGGGTCTTGTTGTGGAATGTGTGGGACCAGGTAGACGCGGCCAGAGCATTGTTGGCTGAACCAGGCCCCTTCCAGGCGGCCGATCTGGTCGGCCGCCTACCGCGAACGAACTTATAGCCGTAGCCATTAGGAGTAAGTCATGCCGGCACAACAGATCGCCGATAAGCAAGAGGTTCGGGAAGCTCTAACCATGTTGAGACCGCGAGGCGTAGCCGCGGATACCCTGGCCCCGTTGGATATCCTCTACGAGACGGGTCGTGGGCGCGCGATGCCGTTGCCCTATGAGCTCGCTCGCCTATACGGGCCGCTGCGCTTGGCGTCACGTTCGGATCGCCCTCTGATCATCGGCAACTTTGTCACCACGCTGGACGGGGTCGTATCGCTGAATGCGCCGGGCCAATCCGGCGGTGGCCCGATCAGCGGCGAAAACGCCCACGACCGTATGGCCATGGGCATGTTGCGGGCGGTCGCCGACGCGGTGATCGTCGGCGCCGGAACACTGCGCGCCGAGCCAAGGCATCGCTGGACCGCGGCCCATGTCGCGCCGCAGTTTGCCGAAGCCTATCACGCACTGCGCGAGAACCTGGGTAAACCGGCGCAGCCGACGACAGTTATCGTCAGCGCGACCGGCAACATCGATTTGAGTCTACCGGTGTTCGCGTCGGGCGCCACTCCGGTAGTGATCGTGACCACGGCACGGGGCGCCGCGCGGATCGGTACCCGTGAATTACCGCGATCGACGCATGTAACGGTGGTGCCGGGCAGTGGTCCGCTGAGTGCCAAGGCCATCGTGCGGGCGACGCGCGCCGCCTGCCCGGGTGAGACCATCCTGGTCGAGGGCGGTCCCCACCTGATCGGCAAGTTTTTCGCGGGAGGCAGCCTTGACGAACTGTTTATGACCCTTGCCCCTCAGGTGGCCGGTCGTGAGCCGGCGGTGGAGCGGCCGGGTCTGGTGGCTGGGCAAAGCTTCGCGCCGGACCAGCCGCTATGGGGGACGCTGATCAGCCTGCGACGGGCCGGCAGCTACCTATTCTTGCGCTATGCGTTTTCCGCTCCGTCATGAACAGGTTCATGGCGGCGAGGGGCGTCGGGTACGGGGCGGAGGTCGATACGGCCCACCGATGCACGGAGCGGAAACCGTGTTGAGCGGCGGCGCGATCAGGGTCTCGGCACCGGCCTGCCTGCCGGTGCCGGAGTCCGTCGGCGTGGGCATGCTACACTATCGGTCACGAGGATGCGAAGGAGTCTCGTATGCGATGGTGAGAGTTGCCGTGGACGAGCGTTTACCGGCCATGCTGCGGAGTACCGGTCCGGAGCGCGAAACCGCGTCGGCCGAACTACGGGAGTTGTTGGTCCGCGCCGCGCTGGCCTACCTGGTACGGCAGCAGTACCCGGTGGAGGCCTTCGGCGCCGATACCTTTGCCTCGATCGCCGAGGATTTTGCCCAGGAGTCCTTCACTATTATCTTGCGCCAACTGGATGACTTCCGCGGCGAA
>JAICHN010000072.1 GCA_025924845.1 Chloroflexota bacterium
CGATCTGGGCAAGATCGAGGCGGTGTTGCCGCCGCAGGAGCAAGCGCCCGGCGAGCATTACCGGATCGGCCAACGGCTCAAAGTCTACATGACCCAGATTAACAAGGGGCAGCGCGGTCTGGAAGTAACCGTCTCGCGCACGAATCGTAATTTGGTCAAGCGGCTCTTTGAGTTGGAAGTGCCGGAAATCTTTACCGGAGTGGTTGAGATCAAGGCGATCGCCCGTGATCCCGGGGTGCGCACGAAGGTCGCGGTATCGGCCCGAGTAGAGGGTGTGGATCCGGTTGGAGCCTGCGTTGGTCAACGGGGCGTCCGCATCCAGAACGTCGTAAACGAACTCAACGGAGAAAAGATTGACGTGGCCCAGTGGCATCCCGATCCGGCGACCTTCGTGGCCAATGCCTTGCGGCCGGCCACGGTACTCAAGGTGACGGTAGACGAAGCCGGCAAGAGCGCCGTGGTGGTTGTGCCGGAACGCGAATTGTCGCTGGCGATCGGCAAGGATGGGCAGAACGCTCGACTCGCCGCACGGTTGACCGGTTGGCGGATCGATATCAAGAAACCGTCGGAGCAGGCAACCGTCGAGCAGGGCGCGGGCGTGGCCGCGGCCGAGAAGGGATAGGAAGTGATGGCGGGCGAGGGGGCAGCGCGCCCAAAACGAGCCAAAGGGCGTCCTCAGCGGCCTCTACCCGAACGAACCTGCGTGGCCTGTCGGACCAGCCGCCCGAAGCGGCATTTGGTGAGGCTGGTTCGCACCCCCGATCGTTCGGTGGAGGTTGACCGAACCGGGAAACGCGCCGGTCGAGGCGCCTACTTATGCCCCGCCCAGGTATGCTGGAGAATGGCCAGGGCACGGAAGACCCTGGATTCGGCGCTGGCCGTCACGGTAGGCGCCGAGACCTGGGCAGTTTTAGAAGAATATGCGCAAAGATTACCCGAAGCGCTCCGTGAGCGCATTGGGAACGGAGGAATCAATGGCGGGACCGAGACCGAATAGCCCTGGTAGAGGCGGCAGTGCGGGACGTAGGCCGGCGGGACGCGGCGGTCGTCCCACGGGACGAGGCGGAGGACGAGGTGGACCGGGGCCGATTAGCACCCCCGTGGAGACGCGTCCCGAAGCGCCGCGGCCAAGTTCGGTAGAGCTGCCGAGCGTCATGACGGTCAAGGAGCTGGCCGATGTGCTGCAGGTTGAACCTGTGCAGGTAATGAAGCTCTTGATCAAGAACGGCATGATGGCGACCATCAACCAGGAGATCGATTTCGATACCGGGGCCATTGTCGCTACTGAAATGGGCATTGAAGCCGTCGAGCAGAAGCTGCACGCGGCGGAGAGCCAGGATCAGCCTGAGGACGTGACGGCGGGCACGCCGATCATCGAGGAAGATCCGGACAAGCTCCAGCCCCGCCCGCCCGTGGTCACGATCATGGGTCACGTTGATCATGGGAAGACAACCCTGCTCGATGCGATTCGCCAGACGAACGTGGCGGGCGGTGAGGCAGGCGGCATCACGCAGCATATCGGCGCCTATCAGGTGGAGAAAAACGGCCGAAAGATCACCTTCCTCGATACGCCCGGTCACCAGGCATTTACGCAGATGCGGGCCCGCGGAGCCCAGGTTACTGATCTGGTGATCATCGTGGTCGCCGCCGACGATGGGGTAATGCCGCAGACGCGCGAGGCAATCGCCCATGCGCGCGCGGCGAATGTTCCCATCGTGGTGGCAATCAACAAGATCGATGCCGTGGGAGCCAATCCCGAGCACGTCAAGCAAGAGCTGGCGGAGGTCGGGGTGCAGGTTGAGCAATACGGCGGCGACGTGGTCAGCGTCGAGGTATCGGCCAAGAAGCGCCTCAACCTGGATGACTTGCTCGACATGGTTCTGCTGGTAACGGAGATCCAAGATCTGCGGGCGAACCCGGACCGGCCCGCCATCGGCGCCGTAGTGGAGGCCCGCCTCGATCGCATGAAGGGGCCAATGTGTACGGTGCTTGTCCGCGCCGGTACGCTCAAAGTGGGCGAAACGGTGGTGGTGGGCAGCGCGTTCGGGAAGATCCGGGCAATGTACAACGATCGTGGAAAGCCGATCAAGGCGGCCCTCCCATCCACTCCGGTCGAGATTCTGGGGCTGTTGGAGGTGCCGGCGGCCGGAGACACGTTGCAGGTATTCGGCGATGAGCGCTTCGCCCGTACGCTGGCGGCCGAGCGCATTCGCGAACGCCGGGTGGAGTCTCTCCAACCGACTAAGAAATTGGGTCTGGCCGATCTTTCCAACTTCATCCAGGCCGGACAGATGAAGGACCTGAATATCGTCCTCAAGGGCGATGTGAAGGGGTCGATCGAGGCGGTCCAGGGGGCGCTCCAGCAACTAAGTACCGAAAAGGTAACGGTGAGAGTGCTGCTGGCGGATACCGGCCCCGTGACCGAGTCCGACATTCAATTGGCGTCCGCCTCGCGGGCCCTTGTAGTCGGCTTCAATGTGAAGCTCGACCCGTCGGCGCGTCGCGCCGCCGAGGCATCGGACGTGGATATCCGCTTTTACGATATCATCTACAAGCTGACCGAGGATATCGAGGCCGCGCTGCGCGGCATGCTCGATCCGGTCTACACCGAGGTCGTGACGGGCCATGCCGAGGTATTACAGGTCTTCTCCACCACGAAGACCGAACGGGTCGCCGGTTCCAAGGTGATCGACGGTACGATCCATCGCGGTGACCAGGCGCGCATTCTGCGCAATGAGAAGGTCGTACACGAAGGCAAGGTGGGGTCGCTACGACGCGGTCGCGATGATGCGCGTGAGGTTGCCACCGGGTTCGAGTGCGGCATCATGGTAGAGTCCTACAATGATTTCATGGTGGGCGACTTAATTGAGACGTGGGCCCGGGAAAAGGTCGGCTAGGCGATGGCACAGTACCGCCAGGAGCGCCTGGGTCGCGAAATTCAGCGGATCATCAGCGAGATGGTGCAGTTCGAGCTTCGCGATCCGCGCGTACACCTGGCGAGTGTGACCCGGGTTGAGGTAAGTGGCGATAAGCGCCACGCCAAGGTATACGTCAGCGCGGTAACGGAGGAGGATCGGGATGAGGCGGCGCGTGTGTTGCAGCGGGCCAAGGGCTTCCTCCGCAAGGGCGTGGCGTCACGCCTGGACCTTCAATTCGCGCCCGAGCTGACGTTCGTGGCGGACAAAGCGATTGCGGGAGGCGACCACGTGCTGGCGATCATTCGGGATCTGGCGGAGCCGGCGAGCAGCGATGACCACTGACGCCGACGGATTGCTGCTCACGGCGGGGGCCGAGGTCACCCGATCCGAGGCCGCCGCTTTGCTGCTTGCCGCGAAATCCTTAGTGCTCTACACGCACCGAAACCCGGATGGCGACGCGGTAGGGTGTGTTACGGCGATGGCCGCCGCGCTTCGCAGTCTTGGCAAGGAAGTCACGTCAATTTGTCCGGATCCGCTGCCCGCGTATTTGCTGGACGTGCCGGGAGCAGCGCACATCACGACCGGTCCGGAGATCGAGGGGACAGACCTTATCGTTACCATCGACGTGTCCGACCCTAGCCTCCTGATGCCGCTGGCTGCCGCCAAGCATGGCTTTCTGCTCGCGCGCCATTCGCTGAATATCGATCATCACCTTAGCAACGCCCACTTCGCGCGACATAACCTGGTTGATCCATCGGCCGCCGCCGCGACGGAACTGGTGCATGACCTGATCGTCGAACTGGGCGTGCCGCTCGATCGGCTGCTTGCCACCTCGTTGCTCTACGGTATCGTCAACGATACCCATTCGTTCCAGAACAGCAATACCACGCCCGCAACGCTCCAATTGTCGGCCCAATTGGTCGCCGAGGGAGCGAATCTGGCGACCATTGTGTTCGATCTGCTCCTGGTCCGCAGTGCCGCTTCGGCCCGCCTCTGGTCGCTGGTGCTGCCGACCCTGGTATTTCACGACAATGAGCGGGTGGCGATGCTTACGGTGAGTCTGGATGCGCTTGAGGCGGCTGGGGCGACGCTGACCGATGCCGATGGCCTGGTCGAGTTTCTGCGCAATATACGGGATGTGGACCTGGCCGTGTTGTTTAAGGAAACCGCTCGCGACGTGTATAGGCTGAGCATGCGATCGACCTCAGCCGTGGATGTCACCGTGATCGCCGGCGTATTCGGCGGAGGTGGTCATCGCCGAGCCGCCGGTTGCGATATTGCCGCGCCCATCCTCGAAGCTCAGGCAGCCGTGCTGGCCGCCTACGCCGGAGCCCGACAGGCAGCAGGTTAGCGGCGGAACGCCATGAACGGCATCCTTGCCGTGGACAAGCCCCGAGGGCTGACCTCACATGCTGTGGTGGCGCGGGTTCGCCGCTTAAGCGGCCAACGGCGTGTCGGCCATGCCGGTACCCTAGATCCCATGGCCACCGGGGTTCTGCTGGTTTGCCTGGGCGAGGCTACTCGCGTCAGCGACGATCTGATGCGGGGCGCCAAATGGTATGTAGCGCGGATCAGCTTTGGGATACGCACCACCACTGATGACGCGATGGGCGAGGTAGTCGAGCAACGCATTCCCGCCTTTAGCGATGAAGACCTGGCACAGGCGGCGCGCCTTCAGGTGGGGCGCCTGGAACAGATTCCGCCCGCGTTCGCCGCGATCAAGCAGCAGGGCCGTCCAGCCTACAAGGCTGCCCGCGCCGGGGAGAAGGTGACCCTGGCGGCGCGTCCCGTAGTAGTAAGCTCCCTGGCCATTCTGAGCATCGCAGGGCAGGCCGGACATCCCAGGGCGGAGGATGCATCCGGGCGCTGGGCGGACGCTCTGGTCTCATGCGGCAAGGGAACATACATTCGCTCGATCGCGCGCGACCTTGGCGACGCCCTGGGCTGCGGCGCTCATCTGAGCGGGCTTCGGCGGGTGGCGAGCGGTTCCATTACCACGCGCCACTGCATGGGCGTGGCCGAGTTGGAGGCGAAGGCCGCCGTTGACGGGCAGGCGGCTATTGCGACCCGCCTATTGCCTCTGGACTTTGCCCTGGGCAATCTTCCGGCGGCTCTCTTGGGAACAGAACTTGAGCGGCAGGCGCGTGCCGGTAGGGTGTTGGCCCTACCGGAGATGGCCGATGTTGGGGATATTCGGCTCTATGGCGCGAGCGGCGAAGCGGCAGCGGTGGCCCATGCGGTCGGCGCGGGCATGTATCATCCAAGTAGGGTATTTTCAGGAGGACCGGGATGATCGTCGCGCGGTCGTTCGAGGAGTTGGCGGCGGAGCGGCCCGTGCTCCTGACCATTGGCACCTTCGACGGCGTACATCGCGGCCATCGGCTGCTCCTGGCGGAGGCCCAGCGCAGGGCCAGGGAGCGCGGCCTGGATCTGGTAATCATTACGTTTGATCCCAATCCGGCGATTGTCCTCCGCTCCGGCCTCCGTCGCTATCAGCTTAGCGGGTCGGAGACTAAACTGCGCCTACTGGCGGAGTTCGCGCCGGCCTGCATTCTCATGCTGCCTTTCACCCTGGCCTTGTCCCATCTGAGCGCCGCCGAGTTCATGGACGCCCTAGAATCGCGGATTGTCATTCAGGAACTGTGGCTGGGCGAGGACTTCCGCTTTGGTCGAGGCCGCGAAGGTGATCCGCGATTCCTGGCGGAACGGGGCGCGCGTCACGGTTATGCCCTGCACGTCGTGGAGCGGCGCACTGACGATCCAACCGGGATTTCCAGTTCGCGCGTGCGCCAAGCGCTGGCCGAGGGTGACATGGATCTGGCGACGCGGCTGCTCGGTTACCCGTTCTGCCTGCCATCGGGCGAGGCGCGGGCGGTCGAGGAGTTCGCCGGTTTGTATCTTCACCGCTTTGCCGTGGATGACGCACAGGCACTTCCGGCCGACGGCGCCTATGCCGTTATCCTTTCATGCCCTGCCGGCCAGACGCGGCCCTCGGCCGGCGTGGTGGAGGGAGCCGTGCCGCTCTGTCTAACGGTTATCACCGATGGAGCTTTCGCCTGGCCGTACCTGATCGCGTTTATCGCCAGGCTGGATGATGTAGGCGGTACGCCCACCGACCTCCATCGCGCGGCGCTTGCCGTCGCCGCGTCATGGACCCGGCCGGTTTATCCGCCGGCGGGGCGCCTGTAGACGCCCACAGGTGCCTGCCGGATTTTAGTACGGCTTTAACTTGGCCGTTCTGTGGGGGCATCCATAATGGATGCCCTGGTTCGGGTCGCCAAGGGCACCCACAAGGGGTGCCCCTACAAATCTTCTGCCAATCCGTGCTAGTGGCCGCCACAGGCGCAATGGCCGCCGCAACCACAGCCGCCGCTCGGCTCGCTCGCCGCGGCGGAGTACTCGCCACCGGTTTCCGCTCCCACGCTCGCGAAGCTGGAAACGAGCTTCCGCACCGAGCGGCTGTGGCAGTTTCGGCAGATTACCCCTTCGGTACTCATGCGCTGTGGCACGAATAGCTCGAACTTCTGGCTGCAGTCGGTGCAGCAATACTCATAGACCGGCATGTTTGTCCTCCCGCGGCACCGCAATGGCCCGCCACAACCACAATAGTCGTGCTCATCCGTTGCCATGGTAGCGCGATTGTTTCGAACCGCCAACATGTTCGAGAGTCGTACCTCTCAGGCACGCCAAGCCGGCGTGGGGATCAGGGTCGCTCTACACCTGCCAGTGGTCTGTGCCGGCTTCTTCGGGCAAGCCCGCCATGGTTAGGGCCGTATGGACGGCGGACGATTCATCATGACGGGCGATCCCGGCAGCGACCGCCAGACCGATGGCCTGCGTGAGGCGCTCCAGGGCATCGGGACCACCGGGCGACCACCCAACCAGCGCGGCGCGGGCGCTCTCGGCGGCCGCTTTGGCGAGATCCATATCCATACGGTCGCCTCCCTAACGTTCGATCGGCACGCCGACCAAGCTTCCCCATTCGGTCCACGACCCATCGTAGTTCTTCACGTTCGGGAAGCCCAAAAGCTGGGTGAGGACGAACCAGGTATGGCTGCTGCGCTCACCGATCCGGCAGTATGCCACCACTTCATTATCGGCGGTGATCCCTTCGTCCGCGTAAAGCGCCGCCAACTGATCGGCGCTCTTGAAGGTGCCATCGGGATTAGCTGCCTTGCTCCAGGAAACGTTCCTTGCTCCTGGAATGTGGCCACCGCGCTGCGCGCCCTCTTGGGGATAGTCGACCATGGCGATCACCTGGCCCGAATACTCGGCCGGCGAACGGACGTCGATCAGGCGCTTGCCGCCGGGGGCATGGACATAGGAGCGGAGCACTTCGTCTCGGAAGGCGCGGACCGAGAGATCGGGCTCCGGGGCCTTGTATGTTCCGGCCGGGTAGCTAGGCACATCCTTGACCAGCGGCCGGCCTTCAGCTTGCCACTTCGAGCGGCCACCGTCGAGGATCTTCAGATTTTGGTGACCGAACATGCGGAAGAGCCAGAAGGTATACGTCGCATACCAGTTATTTCGGTCGCCGTAGAGCACGACCATGGTGTCGTTGGAGATACCCTTACTCGCCGCGAGACGCTCGAACCCGGCCCGGTCCACGAAGTCGCGCCGCAGCTGATCCTGCTCATCCTCGTGCCAGTCGATCTTCACCGCGCCGGGGATATGCCCACTCTCGTAGAGGAGGACATCCTCATCCGACTCGACAATGCGTAGATTTTGGTCCTCAAGGTGGTTCGCTAGCCACTCGGTCGAGACGAGGACCTCAGGATGTGCATATTCACGGGCCATAATCGCTCCCCTCCATTAAGGCATCTTCGGGCTCTGCCGCCTCACCGATCCGAAGACAGCCGACACAGGCAGCCCTTATTCTATCATGAATGGCTTATTTCGGTCATCTAAGTCTACTGGTATACTCGGATTTAGCGCTGTGCGCGGCGGGCGCGTAGCAACCCCCTTGGGCAAGTTACAATGATTTCCATAAGGATGCGATCTTTAAGCCGTAGGTCAAACAACGATTGGGTGGAGGACAGCCAATGAGCAAGAGTTTTCAGCAACTGCTGCGCGAGACCCGCGAGCGCGTACGCGAGGAAAGTCCGCTCGTAGTCGCGGGGCGGCTGCGCGGGGCAACACGACCCGTCGTGCTCGACGTACGGGAGCAGGATGAAGTTGAGCAGGGTGTCGTGGCCGGAGCACTGCACATTCCGCGCGGCTACCTGGAAAGCCGAATCGAACAGGAGGTCCCGGATCGCGATACACCGATCGTGATCTATTGCGCGGGCGGCGTTCGTTCGGTGCTGGCGGCGGCCTCGCTCGAAGCACTGGGTTATTCCGATGTCGTTTCGATGAGCGAGGGTTTTAACGGCTGGAAGAACGCGGGCCAACCGTTCGTGGCGCCGCGCACCCTGACCGGTTCGCAGCGAAACCGCTACAGCCGACATCTGCTCATTCCCGAAGTAGGTGAAGCGGGCCAATTGCGGCTCCTGGATTCCAAAGTATTGTTGATAGGCGCGGGCGGCCTCGGCTCGCCGGCTGCCCTGTATCTGGCGGCGGCCGGCGTAGGAACGCTTGGCCTGGTGGATGCCGACGTGGTAGACGAGTCGAATCTGCAGAGGCAGATTCTCCATTCCACGGAGAGCGTCGGCAAGGCAAAGACGGCCTCGGCCCGAAAGACCCTTGAGGCCCTCAACCCCGACGTCAAGGTGATCGAGCACAATCAGCGCATGGTAGCCGACAACGTGCTCGAGATTATCGCGGACTATGATGTGATCGTAGATGGGGCTGATAACTTCCCCACTCGCTACCTGCTCAATGACGCGAGTCTGCTGGCCAACAAGCCGGTGGTTCACGGAAGCATCTTCCGTTTCGAGGGCCAACTTACCGTATTCAAGCCCCATGAGGGGCCGTGCTACCGCTGCCTCTTCCCCGAGCCGCCTCCGGCCGAACTGGCGCCGTCCTGCTCGGAGGCCGGTGTGTTGGGCGTGTTGCCGGGGATTGTAGGCTGCCTGCAGGCCAGCGAGACGCTGAAGATCTTGCTTGGCATCGGCGATTCCCTGGTCGGCCGTTTGCTGCTGTTCGATGCGCTGGAGAGCAAGTTCCGTGAGCTTAGGTTGCGGCGCAATCCGCAGTGCCCGGCCTGCGGTGATAACGCGACGCTCAGCGAGGTCACCGATTTGGAATTCGCCTGCGCGATGCCGGTTGCCTAGTACAGCTTGGCGTACGGTTCGTCCCGCTTGTAGGGGCATCCCTTGTGAGTGCCCTTGGCGACCTGGACCGGGGCACCCATCACCTAGAGGGTCCCCGATGCTCCTACGGAACCGCCAAGGTATTTTAGGCCGGAATGTACTAGTGTTTTTCCATGGTCATAGTTTGAGGGGCAGGATCCTGCGAGGGTGTTCGCATGGCAGTGACGGGGAGACCGCGGCTGCGAGGACGGCAGGCTGCTACAAACGTTGCGGCCCGGCGCTGCACGAGTAGCGGCAGATGGAGCACGCGGATCGCGTTGGGGCGCCGCTGATCGTGCCATCAACCCTGGCCGCGGAGATGATTGCCCACGCCAGGGCCGGTGTCCCCAATGAGGTATGCGGCGTCCTGGCGGGCGACGGCGGAGTGCTTACCGCCGTCTATCCGGTTACTAACCTGGACCCGGACTCGCGCCGCTATCTCATGGATCCCAAGGGACTTCTGTACGCGATGCTCGATTGCGAGCGGCGCGGCTGGGATTTGCTGGGCTTCTACCACTCGCATCCCACGTCTCCTCCATTTCCGTCAGAGACGGATCTGGCGATGGCGTTCTATCCCGACCACTACTACGCTATAGTGTCCTTGCTGAATTCCGCCGCGCCGGAGATTCGCTTTTTCCTGTTTCGGGACGGCCGATTTGACCTAGCAGCGGTGACCGCGCCGCCGGGTGAAGCGGTTAGGCCACCCCAGGCCGACCGTTAACCAATTCGACCGCGCGCTGCCAGGAATCAGCTTCCTCGTACATCGGCTCGCTGCTGAAGCGATAGTCGTTCTTGCGCTGAAACTCATCCAACTCGCCGAGCATACGCCCTATGATTTGCCGGTGAGCCGCGACCAGCAATCGGCCCCCTTCCGGATCGCGCATGGCGAGGAGCACGCGGTCGAGGTGGCCGAAGCAGAGGCCGCCTGAGGATTCGTAGCTCTCCACGAAACCTCGCGCCTCGCAATGTTCCGCGAAGGTGCCGACGAAGGCGTCCTCCTCGCGCCGCCGTACAACGCAGAGCGGACAGCCGGGTGCGGCGCGGCCCACCCGCCAGGCTGAACCGCCTCGCCGCCTGCCCGGAGGGAGGATCCCTCTACCGGCGCCCGCTCCCACCAGCCGCTCGGCCAGCGCATGCAGTACGTCGCGATACATGATGGAGGTGCCCAGGGCGCCACCGCGCACCCGATCCACCAGCCACCACCCGTGATCGACGCAAAAGCCGCCCGCTTCACGCAATTCCGCCCTGAAGTTCACGTCGTTGACGTTCTCGTGAATCAGCAGGTCAAGGTAGCGGAGCAGCGAGGCCTCGACAATCCGGCAGATCGGGCAACCGGAGGCGGCGAACGCTTCGACGAGCATATAGTAGGCAATGTGACGGTCGGCCTTCATGACCTCTAGTATAACGAGGCCGCGGGATAGTGCCTTTGGGTTAGGGCAAGCCGCGGTTAACGACCGGGGATTGGTATGCCCTGGCCGAGAAACGGCGCCTCGTTGTGAACCAGGCGAATCATGCTCTGGCGCATGCCGGCGGGCAGCATTCCGGTGTCGGCGGAAGCGTGACGCCACAGCCACACGGCAACCGTAGTTTGCTTAAGCGTCTTGTTGAAATTCTTCGATCCATATAGTGAGAACCCCGCCAGCAGGATCATGCTGAGGAGTACGCCGCGGAACAAGCCGAAGAGGGCGCCTCCGAAGCGATCTACCCAGCCAAGCAGCATGACCTTTTGTACGATGCGTAAAAAGTTGGCGCCGACTTCCACGGCGACCACGATAACGATGAAGGCAATGATAAAAGATACCGACCCGCCGATGGAAGGATGCTTGATGCCGGCATCATTGAGGGCCGGATCGACAAACGCCGCCAGTTTGCCCGCGAAGATGGCGGCGAGGATCAAGCCGACCAAGCCCGCTATCGAGCGGAGGAGGCCGCGCATGAAGCCATAGAAAGTGGAAAGCGCGATCAGCCCGATCACGACGGGGTCAAGCCAGGTCGTTGTCGTCGACGTCACCGTGCCGGCGGCGATCGCGAACATAGCAGTCCTCCCAAATGCTTGAGCAACCGCGCCCTGCCGGCGCGCCGCCACTGCATCGTAGCACAGGGAAAACTTCCCGACGTGAGGTTGTCCCGCCCTGTTTTAAGGTTCGGGACAACCTCACGGGCCGGTGCGGCTAGACCTCAGTAGTGGGCGGCTCACCGAGGATGGCATAGATTTCGCGCCGCGCGCGGTCAACGACGGCGCGAAGCCGGGTGAGGCGCTGTGGATCGTTGTTGGAAGACCGGGCCGCCTGGATCACGGCGCGGCCAAAGTCCAGCACTTCGCGGCCAAAGGAGCGCATTTCCGGGGACGGAATAAAATCCGGCTGGCCCCAATGGCGATGGCGTTTCTCCTCCGATCGATTGGCGAGATATGCCTTCCCCTCGTCAGTAATGGAATAGACGCGTTTGCCTTCCTCGCTGACCGAGCGCACGTAGCCGCGATCCTCGAGCATCTGGAGCGTAGGATAAATCGTGCCGGGGCTGGGGGAGTAGAAGCCCGAGTAGCGGTTCTCCAGTTCCTTGATCATCTCGTAACCGTGCTTTGGGCGCTCGGTCAGTAATTCCAGAAGAAGGAACTTCATGTCCCCTCGGCCGAAAATGCGCTCGGGCGCCATACCGAAGCGTCGTCCCAAACCTCCCATGTACTCCCTTCCTTTCCGCCGCAAGCGGCGATTACGCAGTAAACGAACCGAAATGAATATCGGCCTGGCGCACACTCCGAAACCTCCTTGTCTTAGTACCGGGTGGCAGTTACCGATATATCGATAGTAATACTCTTCGATTCACGGCGCAAGATGTCTCGCGCGATATTTGAGGCGCGAATTGAGCGCGTGGGCGCATGGCGAATTGGCTAACGGAGGCCGGCAGCGGGCTGTGTAGCGGGTTAGGCGGCGCCAGGCTCGGCTGGGCCGGCAACCGGGGGCGGCCCACTCCGCCGCCTGCGTCGCACGAAGCCGCGTGCGGCGATTGCCAGCCCGACCACCGTCACCACGTAGGGGATGGATTGAGCAAGCTGCCCTGCGCCGATGTTGGCGGCCTGCATGTTCGACGACACCCCCTGCGACGCGCCATAGAACAAGCACGAAACGAAGGTGCCGACCGGGGTGCCCCGACCCAGGGTCTCGGCGGCAAGGGCGATCCAGCCCTGGCCCGCGGACATGTCGCGGTTGAATCCGCCCAGCGGGCCGATCGAGAGAAAACAGCCGCCCAGGCCGGTGAGGGCGCCGCAGATCATCACCGCGATGAACTGCGTGCGAGGGACGCTGATCCCCACCGTGGCCGCCGCCTCCGGGTTTTCGCCCACCGAACGGATATGGAGGCCGAGCGGCGTTTTATAGAGGACGATATGGGCCAGCGGCACCAGAAGGACGGCGATATAGCTCAACAGATTCTGATTGGTAAAGATCACGCCGAGGGCGGGAAGCTTATCAAGGCCGGGAATACTATAGGCGGGGATGGTCCGCAGTGTGTCCGGTTGATAGTTCCCTTCGACGCCGAACCAATGATTGAGCAGGAAGACGGTCACGCCGCCGGCCAGCAAATTGATCGCGATGCCGACTACGATGATGTCTGCCCGTAGCCCGATGCTGACCGCAAAGAAGATCCATGACACCACCAGGGCGCCGCCAACTCCCGCCGCGACGCCGAGCCACACGTTCCCACTCGTCCCGGAAGCAGCGGCGGCGAAGAAGGCCGCGAACAGCAGCAGGCCCTCGATAGCGATATTGAAGACCCCGGCCCGATCGGTGAATAGATACCCCAGCCCGGCCAGAATGAGTACTGTTCCGCCCGAACCGATGGCGTCAGCCAGTAACTGAACATTGAAGATCTGACTGAACATGACTCTAGGCCTCGGTCACGCGCTTGCGAAGGCGGATTCGCTTCCGCCATTCCCAGGTCACTTGTACGGTCACGAACAAGATGATCAGGGCCTGGACGACGGTGATGATATTGTGGTCTACGTTCGTGTTGTTGGCGATCAATTGGGCGCCTTCCTGGAGGAGGGCATAAAGGATAGCAGCCACCACAACCCCGATCGGTTCGAGCCGGGCCAGGAGGGCGACGGTAACACCGGTAAAGCCCCACTGAGGATTGGTAAAGGTCATGGTGTATTGGTGCTGGAAGCCCAACACCTGGACGGCGCCGCCGATGCCGGCCAGGGCGCCGCCGATGATCATGGCGCCCATGATCACGCGCGGCACCGCCACCCCGCCGAAGCGGGCGAAGCTGGGGTTGTGTCCCGCCATCCGAATCTCGTAGCCAAGCGGGGTGCGGTAGAGCAGCACGAAGGCGAAACCCACGGCAAGTAGCGGGGCCAGGAATCCCCAATGGAACTGCGAGCCGCCGATCGTAGGAAACTGGATCGCGGTCGGAATAACATCAGTCGCCGCGCCCACTCCGCTGGTTGTGGCCAGTGGTCCGCCGGGGCTTACCGCGAAACTGCAAATATCGATTGCCACATAATTGAGCATGATCGTGCTCACCAGTTCGGTTGCGCCGAGGTAAGCGCGCAACCAGCCGGGGATGGCGGCAAAGGCGGCGCCCGCCGCGCCACCGACCAGGATGACAAGCGGAAGCAGGAATACGGCAGGCAGTCCCGACCAGGCGATCGCCGCCCAGGCCGTGGCCAGAGCGCCAAGCTGCAGTTGGCCTTCGCCCCCTAGGTTGAACACATTGGCTCGAAATGACACCGCCGCCGTTAAGCCGGTCAAGACTAGGGGAATGGCATAAAATAGGACGGCGCTGAAGGTATCCCAGGAGAGAAACGGTTCGATCAGCAGGTTTTCGTAGGTGGGCAGCGGATTCTCGCCCGTGTAGAGGATAATGACCATGCCGATCAACAGGGCAGCCGCCACCACCAGGATGGGCCGTAGAATGGCCAAACCTATGTGGGCGGCGCGCCGGCCAAGCATGCCGCCGTCTTCGGTCGGCACGGCGACGAGTTGGTTCATGCCGCGGGCTCGGTTAACCGCTTGATCCCCAGCATATACAGCCCCAACTCTTCCTCGGTCACCGTGGCGGCCTCGAATAGACCGGTGACTTCCCCTTCATAGAGGACGGCGATACGATCCGACAGAGCGAGGATCTCGCTCAACTCAGCTGAAACCAACAGCACGGCTGCCCCTCGGTCGCGCTCCGCCACGATGTGCTCGTGAATCGCCTCGATGGCCCCAATGTCCACCCCACGGGTCGGCTGAGCGGCGATCAAGAGTTTAGGCTTCATCGCCAACTCGCGCGCCACAACCAGCTTCTGCATGTTGCCACCAGAGAGGGAAGCGGCGGGAAGCTTGATGTCGCGCGTACGCACGTCGCCGCGTCGCACCAGGTCCCAGGCATACGCGGCCATTCGTCCAGGCGAGAGAAATGGGCCGCGGGTGAGCGGCGGCCGATAGTGTCTTGACATGGCCAGATTGTCCTTGATGGAAGCCGGGGCAGCTACTCCGTAGCGCAGGCGGTCTTCCGGGATGGCGGAGATGCCCGCCTCGCGTCTCTGGAGGGTCGAGAGCCTGGTGATGTTGGCGGAACCGAGCGTAACCATTCCGCCATCGGCGGCGCGCAGACCGGTCAACACATCGACCAACTCGGACTGGCCGTTGCCTTCCACCCCGGCGATACCGACAATCTCGCCGGCATGTACTGTGAGTTTAACGCCGCGCAACGCCGGAAGGCCCCGATCATCGACCGCCCGCAGGCCATCCAGGCGCAGTACCAGTTCCCCGGGATTCGCCGGCTTTTTGCCTACCCTGGGCAAATAGTCACGGCCGATCATCATACGGGCGAGCGCGGCGGGTGAGGTTTCGGCGGTATCAACCGTACCGACTCCAGCCCCGGCACGCATCACGGTGACGCGGTTGGAGACGCGCATGACCTCGTTCAGCCTGTGGCTAATAAAAATGACGGTCATGCCCTGGGCCACCAGATCCTTGAGCATGGCAAAGAGTTCGGTCGCCTCCTGGGGAGTTAATACGGCGGTGGGCTCGTCCAAAATGAGGATGCGGGCGCCGCGGGCGAGTGCTTTGAGGATTTCCACGCGCTGTCGGAGGCCGACCGAAATGTCGCGCACCACGGCATCCGGGTCGACGCGCAAACCGAAGCGCACCGAAAGATCCCTGGTTATGCGCCGCGCCCGGTCACGATCCAGAATCACTTTTTGGCGGGTCGGCTCAATTCCCAGCAGGATATTTTCGGCCACGGTCAGTGACTGGACGAGCATAAAGTGCTGATGCACCATGCCGATACCGTGCGCGATGGCG
>JAICHN010000073.1 GCA_025924845.1 Chloroflexota bacterium
GACGCGCCGCCGTGGCGGCCAGGCGCGCCGCGCCTTTGTGCGTGTAGATCTGCGTGGTGGCCAGGCTGGCATGACCGAGGATTTCCTGCACGTCCCGAATGTCGGCCCCCGCTTCATTGAGCAACTCGGTGGCCACGAAATGGCGGAAGGTATGCGGAGTCGCCCGCAATCCCTCGGCCCGGGCCAGGGTTCGTACTACGGTCTGAATCTGCCGCGGCGACAGGCGGAGCGCCTGCCCGTCGTCCTTGCTTGCCCGAAGCTTCACGTATTGGGCGGCGTGCGCGTTGTCATGATGCAAAAAGAGGGGGCTGAACGAGTCATCGCCTCGCAAGTCCAGGTAGTGATTGATCGTGGTCAGTGCCTCGGGCGAGAAGAAGACCAATCGTTGCCGTCCGCCTTTCCCGGTAATCAGCGCCTGTCCATGCTCCCAGTCTATGTCCTGCCGAGAGAGTCCCGCCACCTCCGATACGCGCATACCGCTGGCGAACAGGGTATGCACGATCGCCCGATTGCGCGCCGTCACCAACCGGGCCCGCGTACCTTCGGCGGCGGCAGGTGCCCGATCCGCCGCGCGAACCAGGGCGGGCAGGCGGCCATCGGGAGCGGGACGGCGCCGGGTGCCTTTCACGGTTAGTTCCGCGAACTGAGCGCGAAGCGCCTCCACCGTGCCGGGGTAGTCGCCCTGCAAGATGAGGTAGCGGAAAAAGGCCGTGATCGCCGTCAGGTACGCGGCGCGCGTGGCGGGCTTCCGCCCTGCCCGCGTGGCCCAGAGCAGGAATCCCGTCACATCGGCGGTGCGAACCGCCGTGATTGGATAGGTGGAGGGATCATGGCCGCGCTCGCCCAGCCAGGTGAAGAGACAACCGATCGAGGCGGCATAGGTCCTTACCGTGGCCGGGGCGCGGCCACGCAGCGTGAGGTGGTCTAGATAGCGTCCCAGCGCTTCATCGCAGGCGAGGACGCTCGTCCTATCGGCGGTAGAGTGCATGAGCGCACTCTATCATGGGCAGGCTCTCTCTGGACAGCGGCTATCCACGTCCGATCGCCGCCAATCTCCGCCGCGCCTTACCAAGTTAGCGCTGTCGGGTCACGTTGTAGGAATCCATGGCGCGGATCCGAGCATCCTTGCGGGCGGCGCGCGCCCGGCTCATGCGCCTCATCTTCATGCTGACAAGGCCGCCGAAGAAGACAATGGCCAGGATGATTACAACTGTCCCACAGACAATCAGCCCTCGGGTCGTCGGATCGGTGGGCAGGAAGGTCAGCCAGTCGTTAATTTGCTGAACGGCGCTGCCATCTCGGTCGGGCATGGGGTGTCCATAGGCTGCCAGATAGATTCCTTGAGGAACGGGCGAGAGGAAGCTGAGCACGCCGGTCATGGCGAGCACCAGGACGGCAACCACCACGCCCAAGATGATCCGAATAACCATAGGATTCCCCCCTTCGGCCCCATAGTACGCAATTTGCGTCGTTCGCGCTAGAACCCTTCCGGGTTATCCGTTTGCCGGCCGGCGAGCCGCGCCACACCCGGATTGTTTTCCCGGCGGGCCGGCACCCCCGCCGCCGATCCTGCCGGCGTCACGTCACCCGCCTGGACGATCGTGGTTTCGCCGTTGGCCAGACGGAGCCGCAGCCCGCCGGTATCGCTCACGCCGAGGGCCAATCCCTGGAGCGGGCCGGCAGGGGCCCGGGCAATTACCTCACGGCCGATTGTATCAAGCCTGGACGCCCACCGATCACGCACCCGAGCCGGATCACGTACGGCTTGCGATCGCCAATCTTCCAGGCAGGTCAGGAGATCGGTCAGCAGATCCTCGCGCCGAAGCGGTCGAGCGGTATGAGCAGCCAGGTACGTAGCCTGAGGAAGCGAAGGATCGGAGCTATAGACGTTGATCCCGATGCCGGCCAGGAGCCATGCCTCGTCATTCACGGATCGCGTCTCAATCAGAATGCCGGCACACTTCCGGCCCGCGATGAGCGCGTCATTGGGCCATTTGAGGGTGGCGGGGAGTTCGTACCCTTCGAGGGTTTCCACCAGGGCGAGGCCGACGAGCATGGGCGCTATCCACAAGGGCGCGACGGGGCCAAGCACTACCGTGCAGGCCAGGCCGCTGTTGGGAGCGGCCAGCCAACGCCGACCGAGGCGTCCGCGGCCCGCTGTTTGGTGGTCGGCGACGATGACGGCGCCAACCGGCGCCTCGGTCGGCGCTAGGGTCGCCGCCAGAGTATTGGTCGATTCGATGGAGGCGCGATAGATCAGCGGATCGCCCAGGCCGCCTGCCCGCCGTCGGGCTACTTCCTGCCAGTCGAGAGGAGGGAATGCGGGCATCGGGCCTTCCCCTTTACGAGGAAAAAATACGAGGGCGGGGAGCTATGCTCCCCGCCCTCTAGTCGCTCTCGGGATCTGCCGTTACCCAGCAGGTCGCCTGATTAGGAGGTAATCACCTCACACAACATGCTACGAACTGGGAGCACCGAAAACCCGATGCAACTATGACTACCCATTCGCATCACCTCCTTTCAGGCAATATAGACTATGACCATAGCATACGCATCTCCTCAGGCCCTGTCAAGGGCGATATGTGTACTATATGGCACCCTCACGCGCGTTGTGTGGTCAATGCCGACGCGCTCTCGCGTTGTGGACACGTCCCCTGGTATATTATGATGATGTGGCGCAATATTTTTATTTCGGTTATATATACAGATTAACTGGGCCGTTGGTGTTGATGACCATTGTTAGGCGTGTGGGAGGCGTTCTATGGAATCGACGCGGAACCTGGCCAGTGAGGAGACTCTAGCTGCCTATCGCGAGTATTGGACCGCGATGCTTCAGTTCGCGGAGCCCTTCTGGTTCCAACTGGAATTGACGATCTCCCAACTCAAGGGTCTGATCTTGCTTGAAGTGCGTAAGGAGATCACGGTAGGTGGAATCGCCGATGCCCTGGGCGTTGGGCGGCCGTCCGCCAGCATTCTGGTGGAGCAGTTGGTACAACTTCAGTTGGCCACACGGGCCGAGGATCCGGCGGATCGGCGCCGCTCCATCGTATGTCTGACGGACGGGGGGCGCGACCTGGCCGCGCGCCTGCACCGGGGCGAGGAGCAAGCGATGTCGGCCATATTTGAGCGCCTCCAACCAGAGGAACTGAACGCCTTGACCGTGGGCCTGAACGCGCTCACGGCGGCGATGCTTGAGGTACGTACTTAGCACGGTTCGTTAAGGCTATGCGGCCCCGCTCTCTTGATTTTGGCCCACCGAGTTCAAGATTAAGAGGGCGATTCTATCTTATTTGTAGATCCCAGGAAGGATCGTTTTCATGACCACGCCGGCAACCACCCCCGCTACCTTCGACGACCAGGCCGTGCCGCCGATGGAGCCCGAGGAGTTCCAGCGTGTGGCCGAGGATGTGCGCGCTCAGGTCCGCTCCGTGATCGTGGGGCAGGATGAAGCCATTGAGGGTACGCTGACCAGCCTCATTGCCGGCGGGCACGCCCTCCTTGAAGGAGTGCCGGGCTTAGGCAAGACCAGCCTCGTGCGCGCCTTCGGCCGCGCGCTCGACCTGCAGCATGGCCGCATCCAGTTCACCCCCGATTTGATGCCGGCCGACATTACCGGCACCACGGTGCTGGCTGAGGATCCGAGTGGACGGCGGACCCTGACCTTCCAACCGGGGCCGGTCTTCGGTAACTTGATCCTGGCCGATGAGATCAATCGCGCTACGCCCAAGACGCAGAGCGCGCTCCTCGAAGCCATGCAGGAGGGAACCGTTACCCTGGGCAACGTGCAGCGGCGGCTTCCCCAACCGTTTTGCGTGTTAGCCACCCAGAATCCAATTGAGCTTCAGGGTACCTACCCCCTGCCCGAAGCACAACTGGATCGCTTTTTCCTCAAATTGTTCTTCTCCATGCCCTCGCGCGAGGATCTCGATGACATTGTGCTCCGCACATCCGACATGAGCGACCTTCCGGTGCGTCAGGTGGCCGACGCCTCAATGCTGATGCGCATGCACCGCCTCGCTTCGCAAGTGCCCATGGCTCGGCATGTGGTTGACTATGCATCGAGAATTGTGCTCGCCTTGCAGCCCTCGGCGCCGGATGCGAATGACCTGGTGCGGCGCCACGTGCGGCTCGGGCCAAGCCCACGCGGCGCGCAGGCCCTATGCCTGGCCGGTCGGGTAGGCGCCTTGCTCGCCGGTAGATACAATCTTGCCTTCGCGGATGTGCGGGCTATTGCCAAGCCGGCCTTGCGCCATCGCATGGTCCTGACCTTCGACGCGCAGCGGCAGGGCATTTCCCCCGATACGATCATCGATCAAGTGATCTCGGGCGTTCCCGAGGACCCCCGGTGACCACCTTCCCCTGGCGTTCCATCACGGATCGCGTTCGTGCCGCCGGCCGCGCCGTGCGTAATCCTGCCGCGAGCAGGAACGATGGAGCGGAACCAATCCTGGACGAGGCCACTCTGCGCCAGGTGATGAGAATCCGCCTGGAGACCGGCCGCTCATTCACCGAGTGGCTGGCGGGCGAGCACGTGGGACGACGCAAGATGCACGCCCTCGAGTTCGAGGACTATCGAGGCTATGTGCCGGGCGATGACTTCCGGCTGATCGATTGGAATTCATACGCCAGGCTTGGCGACCTGTTCGTCAAGACGTCGCTGACCGACGAGACCGTTTCGGTTTTTCTGCTCGTCGATTGCAGCAAATCAATGGACTGGGGAACGCCCAACAAGCTCCGCTATGCCAAGCGGCTTGCCGCCGCTCTGGGCGCTCTCGCCCTCATGCATGGTGATCGGGTCCAGGTAGTTGGGCTCGGCGATGGGCAGGCGCCGACCGGGGCGCCCCTCCATGGGCCAGGCGGCCTCGCGGCGCTGAGCGCCGGTCTTGAGGCGCTCCCGGTCTTTGCGGGCACCGATCTGCATGGTAGTATCGCGGCCTTCCAGCAGGTGGCCGAACCGCATGGTGTGGTCGTGCTGCTTAGCGACCTTTTAGTGTCTCTCGATCAGATAGAAACCCTGGATTTCCTGGAGCTCGAAGGCCGTACTCTGGTCGTCATTCACATTGTCGATCCGCGCGAGGCGGAGCCGACCCTGCAAGGCGCCGTCGAACTACGCGATCGCGAAACCGGCGCGGTGGCGCACTTGTCCATTTCAGCCGCGGTGCGCGAGCAGTACATCAGGCAGTTCGAGGAGAGAACCAGGGCGATTCAGGAGCGCCTGGCCGGGGGTGACGCGCGCTATGTATTCGCCTCGACCGCTATCCCACCGATCGAATTGGTGGCGAACGGCTTGCGCCGAGAGGGCTTGGTCAGCCAGGCATAAACCGTGAGGGTGCGGAACGAAGAGAGAGGCGCTCTCTCTTCGTTCCGCACGGCTCGGATCAGGGGTGCGGATTGCTTGAAATCCGGTGGAAACGCAAGAAGATAGGTCTGCCTTGAGTGGGGACGAACTCCGCCTCCATCGTGGCGCCCTTCCGCGTTACCAGGTGGAATTTGCCGATTACCGGCCCGGTATAGATCCCGGAGTTGACGGAAGCCGACAGAGTCGATCCAACCTTCTCAAAGTGGGTGACGTAGAGCACGGCGGTGTCGCTCTTCGTGTACAGGGAGAGAATGCCGCTCAACTGTAGCCCTTTAAGGCCATGCACGATGCGCCCGAAGATCGTGAGCTCTCCCGACTTGGCGAAGGTAGCGTCAGTCGAATTGACCAGCTTGTACCGGCCCTGGTAGCTCTTCAACCCGCCCGGCCAGCCGGAGATCACCTTGGCGGTAGGCGCCACGGTTGCCGCCCGCGCTCCGATCATTCCTGGCGGAGCCACACTGATCAGCGTTGTGGCGACGATCACCGCGGCAACGAGGATACGCAGTCGCGCTCCGTGCATCCAGGGGATTTTTCTGCTCATCATATAGTTCCCTTCTAAAGATGCCGATGCCCCGAAACCTATGTACCGGCAGCGGGCAAGGGCTTGATAGGCGAGCCGCCCAGTTTCATGACCAACACCGCGGCGCCCATTTTGCCGAGATTCTGTGCCCCGGTCACGGCCGAGCCGCCCAGCACAATGGCTATATACTCGGTTCCCTTGATCGCATAGGCGATGGGCGCCGAGCCGGTGGCAAGGCCGACATTCGCCGTCCACAGGGTCTTGCCGGTCCGATCGTCGAAGGCGTAAAAGATGCCGTTCTGGCCTGCCGTGAATACGATGTGACTCGCGGTAACCGCGGCGCCGCCCACCATGGGGCTGGGCAACTTCAGCTTCCAGAGAAACTTCCCGGTGTTCACATCGACGGCCGAGAATGTCCCCGACTTCTTTTTCGAGGGTATGCGCGTGCCCGCGAAGTCCCGCTCGCCGCCCGTCGCCTTACCCGTAACAGTGAGCGTAAAGCAGATATTGACCCCGGAGATATAGGCCGCATGGGTCAAGGGACTGTAGGCGATCGGCGAATAGGGGGCACCGCCCAGCGTGCCGGGACAGGCCAGCACTCCCTTGGTGGTGGGAATCGGGTGATGCACGGGTACGTAGGCCACGGGTGGAAACAGCAACTTGCCGGTCGCGGCATTGAGAATATAGAAGTGCCCATCCTTGCCCGCCTCGCCGACGGCATGGATCGTCTTCCCGCCCTTGTGGACATCGAAGATCGTGATGGGCGAGGCGGCGCCATAGCTCCACACATCATGCGGCACTTCCTGGTAGTACCAGACCAGCTTTCCGGTGTGGGCGTTCAGGGCCAGAATCGAATCGGTATAGAGGTTGGGGCCCTGTCGTTCAGTGCCTAGCAATACCGGCGACGGCGTGCCCGTCCCTACATAGATCAGACCGCTGGAGGGATCGACCGTCGGCGGCATGTAGGTGCCACCGCCGCCGTGCCGGCCTTTCGGCACCCAGCCATGACCGGGCGCCGGGACCGTATAGAATTTCCAGACCTGTTTGCCCGTATTCTCATCGAATGCCGAAACAAACCCCCGTACGCCGTCCTGGCTGCCCGATGAGCCGACGAACACCAGACCGTCCCAGACGGTGGGCGCCATCGTTTCGTAGTAACCCTTGTGCGGATCGGCCGCCGTAGTTTGCCACAGCCGTTCGCCGGTATCAACCGTCACCGCCTGCAGCCTACCGTCAAACGTGACGATAAATGCCTTTCCATTGTCCACGGCGACCCCGCGGTTCACCGTCACGCCGTAACCGCCGACCCCGGTCGATAGGGAAAAGTCGACTGGTGAAGCATAGTGCCAGAGCATCTTACCGGTCGCGGCGTTGAAGGCAATAATCTCATCCGTATTGGTCGTGACCAACATCGTCGTGCCCACAACCTGGGGAAAGCTTTCGTCCAGCACTTGATACTGACCAAGGCTTGCCGTCCAGGCAACGCCGAGCTTCTTGACATTAGTGGGATTCACCTGGGTTAACGGCGAGAATCGCGTGTTGTCGCGATCGCCGCCGAAGTAGGGCCATGCTTGGTCACCCATCGCTGCCGCCCGCGCGCTCGCCGCCGGCGCGCGGGTACCAGGGAGTGCCGCGAAAAGACTACCGATAAGCAGGAACGACGCTGTCGAGCGCCACGCTCTCCCAGATAACCACCGTCTCATAGGTACGTGCCCCTTCCAAATGCGTCAGATCAGGGTGAATGAGTACCGCCCTCCCCACGTCGAACATAGTCCGACCGTCACCACCTCCATCCCGTATGATTTAGAGGGTTACCTGGCCGATCGCCTTCACGAGCCGCATCGATTGATTTCCGTCCACAAACATAATTCATGGTGTATAATATACCTGTGGTGCCTATACAATATCCACTCGCGCCAGTATCCTATAACAAATCGTCGATCGCATCCTGGCGTCCTCCTGAATCACCGTTCCCCTCGGTCCGAATCCCGCCAGGTCGAGACCATAGCCGCGGGAGAGTCTCAACATGGTAGCACCCAGCCTTAGCGCGAGCGCTCGCCAACCGCGAGTGCTGCCGCGCCGTTCCTCGCCCGCGCATGCGCTTGGCGCGCGAAGCGCGCGGTGGCTGGCGCCGGCCCTCCGTGACACAGCGCGACTAACCCCCAACGCAAAGCCCGTAGACACCGCCCCCGACGACTTCCGTCGCACCCTGGGCGTGTTCGCCCACCATCTGCGTAACGCCTGGCTGGTGGCGGTAGTTCGGCGCGCCGTAATCTGCGGGCTCGCGGCAGGAGTGATTGTGGCCCTCCTCACGGCATGGGCGGGCGGCCCGCCCTGGTGTGGTCCCTTGTTGGCCCTGCTTGTCACCGTCGGAGCGATACTGTGGAGTTTGAGCGCCGCTCCGGGAGAGGCCGCGACGGCCCGCTTCCTCGATTATCGCCTTAACTTAAAGGAGCAACTTGCCACGGCTCTGGAGTTAAGCGCGGGTTCCGAGGAGCGGGCCCGTTCGCCGCTCGGCTCCGCACTGCGGCGAACGGCATCCGACACGATGCGGGCAGTCTCCAGTGGTTGGTCGGTTCGCGCTGCCGTGGCCGGTAGAGAGTGGGCCATGGGGGCAGTGCTACTCGCCCTCTTGCTCGTGGTCGTAGTGGCTCCTTGGGGGGGGAGCAATCAGGCCGGCACTGCTGCGGGCCCATCACCCGCCGAGCGCGCCGGCGCCCTCGGTGCTCCCGGTGCTCCGATCATTCCGGCCGGACCGGCGAACTCCGGGGCGCTGTCGGTCCAGATTGCCGTGGTGAGCACGCCGAGTGCCGCCGGGACTACGGCCGGCAAGGCCGCTGCCTCGGCGCCCAAGCTGCATGCGAGTGCGGCGCATCCTGGAGTGCTCGGTTCGGCTTCCCACGCGGGCTCCGGGCATTCTACCTCGTCCTCACCCAAGGCCGGGAGCGGCGCCAAGGCGACAGGCAAGGGCGCGGCGGCCAACGCCAAGCACCTGGTGCCGCTCCTCCAGGGCAGCAAAGGGTTCTTGCCGACCTCCCCTTCGTCAAAGGGCCAGAGTAACGGCACCTTTACGGGGTCGCCCACGAAGGCCGGCAAGGGGTCCGCGGGCGCCAATGCCCCTGGTGGAACCGCCGGCGCTTCGTCAAGCAAGAGCGCCTCCGGTTCAACGGCGGGCGGCAAGGGCAACGCCTCGCGGGCGAACAGCGGCGGAAAGCAAGGCGCGGGGGCGGGCGCTTCTGGAAAGCAAGGGGCAAGCTCCCACACGGCCGCGGCCTGCACGGTGATCTATGCCTGTGCCAGGATGAATCCTGGGGCCCTCACCGCACCGGGCTTGATCACGGGTAAGGGGCATTTTACGGGCCATGGCGGCGCCGGCGGCCAGACCGCCGGCACTGCGAAGGGCGCCGCGCCCAGCGCAGGCAAATCCAAAACCGCTTCACCAACAGGACAGTCGAAGCAATTGACGATCAGCAGTGCCTACGAGGCGAACAAGGCAAGCGGCAAACCGGCTCGTCAGGTGCAGGGGCACAACGGCGCCGGCCGGTCGCAACCGACCACGGTTACGCCGGGCGCTGATTCCGGGCAAACCGTTGACTACGTACCGCCCGATGCCAACATCGTGCAACCGAGCGAGGCTGGGATTGTGAGCCGGTATTTTGTTCCTTCCTCGGCCTCAAAGCGACCGTAGCCGCTTTCGATGACGCTGCTTACCCCGCTTGCCTTGCTCGGCTTGCTGCTGCTGCCGGGATTGGTCGCTCTCCACATCCATCGCCGCCAGTTACGCGCGGTTGAGATCCCCAGCCTGATCGTATGGCGGAACCTGATCGGTGAACCGGCGCCGGGTGGGAGGCGTTGGCGGATCGAGTATGTCCTCCTGCTCATCCTCCAGATCATTGGCGTGTGCGCGCTCGTATTAGCGCTGGCCAGGGCGGCGAACACCACCGGCGCCGGTGGTGATCAAGTCTACGTGCTCGATCGCGGTGTGTTGATGACGGCGCCCGACCCTGCTCCCTCCCGATTCGACGCGGCGCGAAGCCGAGTGATGGATGAGATTCGCCGAGCACCCTCGGGCGCTACGGTGACGATTATCCTCGCCGACGCCCAGCCGCGGATCCTGGTCTCGACCACGGATCATGCACGGGCCGTTCGCCTGCTTGGCAACGTAAGCCCTATCCCGGTCAAGCCCAATTTACGGCAAGCGATCAGCCTGGGCGCCGGATTTCTCGGCGCCAATGCCCATATGTGGATTGTCTATGCCAAGGGTGAAGCGCTCCCCTCGCTATCCGTGCCTTCAGGCATTTTGACGAGCACGGTGATCGGTACAAGCAACGACGATCAGGCGATTTCTCGATTGAGCGTGCGCTGTGTCCCCGGCGCCGCGTCATGCAATGCGCTCGCTACCCTCCATAACAACGGCGGCGCCGCCGCGCGGGATGAAGTGGTGATCAATGCCGACGGCACGGTGCTTGGCCGGCAACCCGTGCAACTTCCGCCCGATTCCGATACGGACCTCAGCTTTGCCGTACCGGCCACGCATCGCGTGGTCGAGCTGTATCTCACCAAGCCGGATCTGATCGCTTCGGATAATCTGGCCTGGGCGATTATTCCCGGCTTCGGCCCCACGACGGTGACCATCGTAGGTGATGCCGTCCACACCGCGCCAATCGCCAGGGCTTTGAGCGCCGTGCCGAACGTGCATACCGTGGTACTGACACCCGGCAGATACCATACCGTCGCCTCCGGCGTGCCGGGGCTGCTCATTCTTGCCGGTTGGATGCCTTCGGGCGGTCTGCCCGCCACGCCCAGTCTGCTGTTGTTCGATCCGCCGCGATTCCCCGGCGCCCCGGCGCCAAGTGTCCTCACCGACACGGGGGTCAGCGATGAGGACGCTGCCAGCCCATTGCTCGCCGGCGTTGACCTGACCTCGCTCGACATTCCCCAGGGAGCTGGCGAGCATCTGGTGTTGCCTCAGGAACTGCATCCCGTGGTTTGGGCGGCCACGGCGCCGCTGATCACCGCCGGCGTACTTGGTGGTCGGCATATCGTAACCGTCGCCTTCAGCCCAAGCGCCTCAAACCTGAGCCGGCTCGATGCCTTCCCCCTGCTGATGGCCAATATCGTGCAATGGGCGTCCGCCTGGTTGCCTTCCACCGTATCCCCCGGCGAGCGGCTGACGATTGCTGTTCCCCCGGGCACGTCGACCATCATAATCTCCCACAGCACGTCGCTTAACTCACCGGCGACGAGCCGGCCCGTCACATGGCAGGGGGCATATGCCTCAACCGACATCTCCAGTCCCGGTATCTATCGGGTGGTCGAACGCGGCGCCTGGGGAGAGCGCGATACGCAGGTCGCCGCCAGTGCGGGCACCGGGGCTCCGGTTGCGCCGGAGGGACCCCTCATCATTTCGCAGGCCGGTGGGCCGGCCGCGGCACTCGGGTCCGTCCCCCGTCACACCGTCTGGTGGCCCTGGTTGGGGTTGCTCGCGGCGGTGGCGATCGCCCTGGAGTGGCTTTTCGCCACGCTCAAGCTCGATTGGCGAACCTAGTCATGCTGACGTTCACTTCGCCAGGTTATTTATTCTTGTTGCTGGTTCCGGCGGCGCTCGCCGTGTTGGCGTTCCGGCAGAGAGGGATGACAGGCGGGCAGGCCCGACGGATAATCCAGCCCGCCTTACGCTGCGTTGCCCTCGTCCTGCTGGTCGTAGCCCTCGCCCAGCCTGAATGGGGGCACTCTTCCTCCGGCAGAGGTATTGCCCTGATTATCGATACGTCAAGCAGCATCACGACCGCCGATCGCGCCGAGGAAGCACAGTGGCTGGAAACGGCGGCGGCCAACGCCTCGGCCGCGAACCCGGTGACCGCCGTGGTGTTTGGCGGATCGGCCTCGGTGGTGACCTTACGGGAGCCGCCACGTCATAGCCAGGTAATGCAGCTGCTCAAGGCGCGTGCCGATGCCGGGGCAACCGACCTGGCGGGCGCCTTGCGCCTTGCCGCGCAACTCGTGCCGGCGGGAACCCGCCTGATCCTGCTTACCGATGGCGATCAGACCGTGGGGGATGCCGAGGCGGCCATTCCCGAGTTGACGGCGGCCCACCTCTCGCTCGACACCGTTCTCCTGAATCATCAGGGAGACGACGTGGCCATCACCCGGTTGGCCATTCCTCCATTTTCCTCCGTAGGATCGGACTTGCCGACTCAGATCACGGTGAGCAGTACCCGGGCGGTGACGGCGACCGTGACCTTGCGTATGGACGGCCAGAATCTGGGCAGAGATGCGCTGCCGTTGCGGCCGGGCAATAATGCGTATCTGATCAGCATCCCCGCCCCGCCCGCCGGCTCGCACGTGGTGACGGCCGGCATCAAGGCCCCGGACGACACCATCGCGGCCAATAATAACCTGCGGGCGGTCACCGACGTGTCCGGCACCCCGCGCGTGCTGGTAGTCACGGCGGATCCGGCGAAGAGCAAGGCTGTGTCCCTGTTCCGCGATTCGACCCTGAGCATCACGGCGGTCGCGCCCGCCGGCATGCCGAACGGCGCCGCCAAGCTGGACCGCTATGCGGGCGTGATTCTCGACGATATTCCGGCAACGGACCTCAAGGCCAAGCAAGTTGCCGCCCTTGACGCGGCGGTGAAGCAACACGGGGTAGGTCTGTTTGTGCTCGGGGGCAGCCACAGCTTGACCCAGGGTCATTACAGCCAGACCGCGCTCGAAACCATGCTGCCCATCCTCAGCGAAACGCCGGCCAGTCTGCAGGATGGAAACGTCGCCTTGCAGTTGGTGCTCGATCGCTCGGGGAGCATGGATAACCTGGCCGGCGACGTGCCCAAAATCGTCATGGCCCGCGGCGCCGCTCAATTGGCGTCGGACTTCGTGATTCAGCACCTGGATGACCTCGGTATCGTCGCCTTCGATGAAGCATCGCACGTCCTCTGGCCCATCGGGAAAGTCACGGCGGCCGACAAGGCCCGTGTCGCACGGGTGATCGCGAGCATGTCCAGCGACGGCGGCACCAATATTTACCAGGCGCTCCAGACCGGCATCCAGCAGGTAAGCAAGAGTACCGCTCCCTATCGGCATATCATTCTGATGACCGACGGTAGAAGCGATCCGGCCAACTATCTACCGCTTCTGAAGGAGGCTCAGGAACTCAAGATCACCATCTCTACGGTAGGTCTTGGGCCGGACGCCGACGTGCAACTATTGCACTACATCGCGGTGGTCGGTAAGGGACGCTTCTACTACACAACAAACGCCAATGATCTGCCGCGTATCTTCGCCGAGGAAGCGCGCCTGGCGGCGGGCTCGGCCGCCGTGATCGGGAAGGTAGGGGTCAAGATCGCCACGAATAGTCCTACCATCCGCAGCCTGGGCGCCGGTCCCGTTCCCCCATTGAGCGGGTACACCGCGACGGTGCTCAAGAAGGACGCAGTCAACGATCTGGAAACCAACGTCCAGGGGCGCAAGCCCGATCCGTTGCTCGCGAGCAGGCAATATGGCCTGGGCCGGGTGCTGGTGTGGACGCCTGGAGTTGAGAATACCTGGTCGGCCTCATGGCGTGCCGCCGAGCCCGCGTTCTGGTCGGATTCCATGCGCTGGACGCTGCGTGGACCCAGCGTACCGACCTTCACCCCGACCGTGGGCGGGGGCGCCGTCCCCGACTCGATAGTAATCGACACGCTGAAGAACAGCGGGAAGGCCGTGGATCTCCAACGCCTTGCCATCGACGTGCGTACCCCTGCCGGCGGGCAGGCCCATCTCACGGCGACACAGACCGCGCCCGGACTCTACGTGGCGTCCTATGCTTTCCCAACCGCCGGCGTCTACCAGGCGACCGTGCGTCCGCTCACCGGAAACGGCACGCCGACGACGAGTCTCCTGGCGGTGCCCTACAGCCGCGAATATCTGCCGACTCCGCCGGACGGCGCCCTGCTCGATACCCTGCGTACGCAAACCAACGGCGCCGCCCTCCACGCGCCGACCCAGGCGATCGCCGCGTCCTCGAACGCGGGCGGTTCCCAAGAGCTGTGGTGGCCGCTTGCCCTCATCGCCCTCCTTGTCTTCATGGCGGCTGTCGCCGTCGGCCGCCTGGCCGATCGTTCCGAACCCGAATCGACGTAATAGGGCCATTAGGGGACAATGACGATCGAGATCCTGACACTGAAATGCTGAGATTACCCACATTTCTCTAGAGATACGGGAACCGGTTGGCCCCTACCAAAAACGACGTGCTTAGGCGCGGCCAAACGACGATCGGCAAAGGAGATGACGGTGGCGGGTCAAGGAGCGCAGCGTCATAGAACGTGGGTGTTCGCGGCGGCCGGGGTAGGGGTGGCGGCGATCATCGCGGTGGTAATCGTGGTGATCATCGTCAACCGTTCCTCCCACGCGCCCATAGCCGGCGGACAACCTGGGGCCGGGGTGGCAGGCACGCCCACCGCGCCGGCAGACCGTACGCCCGCCATGGTCGGGGGTAAACAAGATACCGCGAGCGGCACGACGGCGCCGCCGTCCGCCACGGCAAGCGGTTCGCCTGCCGGCTCGGCGCGCGGTACGGGTCCATCAAGCGCCTCGGATACACCTTCGACCGGCCAGGGATCTTCCGCCAACCAAGCGACGCCGCTTGACTCGCTTGCGGTCTGCACATCGGCCAACTTTGACACCAGGGCCAACGCTTGCCGGAAAGCGGACTCCCAGGTGTCGGCCGGCAACAGCGGCCAGACGGTAGACGGCGATCTTTCATTCCCTGATTACATGACCGGTACGATCAGCTTGTTGCAAAAGAAGGGCACGACCTGGAACAGGCTGGGGGAGTTCTCCACCAAGACCTATCCGGATGTAGTGGTCATTGACTCCAACAAGTTCATCAGCGTGCAGTTGGCGAACGTCTTCTCCTATGGCGGGCACCGTGCTCTGCCCGGGTGCTCGACCGACTGGGGCATCGAGGTGGACGATGCCCAGGGTTTACCGCTCGGAGCAGTTAAGTTCGCCTATATGTGCTCGTAGAGTGAGGATATTCGCCAATCCTAACTGTTGCCATTCGCTTGACAGTGTATCCGGAGCGACCTACCATCAAAAGTGAAGACGGTATACTGTGAAAGATTGGCGACTCTTTTGCCCGGCGGCGCCATGTTCCTCGCCTATCCGAGGTGCGCTCCGTGACAGCGGAGACGTGGGAAGGACATTCGGAATGCGAAGTATTCGACACACAGCGGCGGCCCTGTTTGCCGCGGTTGGTTTGCTTACGGGCACGGCTTTTACCGCGCCGGTTGCCCAGGCGACAACCGGGCCGTCGGCGAACATGCCCAAAACCTTTAAGGTCAAGAGTCAATTCGCGGGCCAATTCGTGGGCCAGTATATCCTCAAGTCGGTACC
>JAICHN010000074.1 GCA_025924845.1 Chloroflexota bacterium
AAGCGATGGGCCAGGATGCTGCGTCGTATATCGGCAATGAGCGTCGTCATGAACCACAAATTATGGATGGTGGCGAGGCGATAGGCCAGCAACTCCTCGCAGTGGAAAAGATGGTGGAGATAGGCCACCGTGTAGGTCCGGCACACCGCGCAGGCGCAGTCGGGATCGGGCGGCGCGTCACGCAGCGCGTGTTGGGCATTTCGCAAGTTTACCCTACCACGCCGTGTAAGGAGACTGCCGTTGCGCGCGATCCGGGTAGGCAGCACCACATCGAACATATCGACCCCGCGCGCCACGCCCTCTACCAAATCCTCCGGCGCTCCGACCCCCATCAGGTAACGCGGTCGGTCGGTCGGCAACTCGGTTTCCAGCACGTCAAGCATGGCATGCATCTGTTCTTTTGGTTCGCCCACACTCAAGCCTCCGATAGCGTAACCGGGGAGATCGAACTCGCGCAGACGCCGCGCATGGTCGCGGCGGATGTCGGCGAAAACCGCCCCCTGCACAATGCCGAAAAGCGCCTGATCGGGCCGGCGTTTTACGGCGATACAGCGATCGAGCCATCGCGTGGTACGTTCCATAGCCTCGCGGGCCGCTTCATGTTCGGCGGGTAGAGCAATGCACTGATCGAGCGGCATGATGATGTCCGCCCCTAATTGCTCTTCGAGGGCGATGACCGATTCGGGCGTAAAGCGGCGCATCGATCCGTCCAGATGGGAGCGGAAGGTTACGCCGGCATCATCAAGGGTGCGCAAGTGGCCGAGGCTAAAGATCTGAAAACCGCCGCTGTCGGTCAGAATCGGTCCATTCCACTGCATGAAGCGGTGCAGCCCGCCCAGTGCCTCCACCGCATCTCCTCCCGGGCGCAGCGAGAGATGGTAGGTGTTGGCCAGAATGATTTGGGCGTGACAGGATCGAAGCTCATCCGACGTCACAGACTTCACGGTGGCGTTGGTGCCGACCGGCATGAACACGGGTGTGGTGATTTTCCCGTGCGGCGTTTGCAATACTCCGGCGCGCGCCGCCGGGTAGTCACGCGCCTCGACCCTGAAGTGGAACCCTTCCGCCATGCGTTCGTCGCTCACAGGACGCTGTATATCGGATGAAGGGTGTTTCCGGACAGGAGAACGTAGAGTACGCCCCCGATCAGAAATGGCCCGTAGGGAATCGGCGCGCCGCCCGCCGAACGTCGCGCGATCATCACCAATATGGCGCCCAGGCCACCGAGAAACGCGCCCATGGCGAGCGACAGCACGACGAGCGGGAAGCCACAGATTGCGCCGATTGCCGCTGCCAGTGTAACGTCTCCGTCGCCCAGCGCTCCCTCGCCAAAGGTGAAGCGAGCAAAGAGAGCCAGCGCGAAGAACAGGGCGAAGCCAACCGCCGCTCCTTCCAGACTGCCGAGCAAGCCCAAACCTGGCCAGAGCGGACTACCCGCCAGAGCAATGACTATGGTTGGATAGACCAGCAATGAGGGGATAACTCGATGCTGAAAGTCGATTACGGCGATCGCTCCTAGAAATACGGTGAGCACAAGAGATGAGATTAAGGGCCAACCCATACCGTAGCGCCCCGCGAGCATGACCCACAGCACGGCCATAACGATCTGAACGAAACTGGCCAGCAGAATGGAACTGCCGGCACGGCACTTCGTGCGCCGATAAGTCAGCAATGGGCCGAGCAGAGGCACGAAAGAGGTTACCCCGCCCGCCGTACGCCATGAGGCGCAAATAGGAAACGGCAGCAACGTGCCATCGCGCGAATAGTGGTCGGCGGCGCCCATAACGGCTACACCGGCAAACGCGCCCGCGATTGCCGCGGGCACCTCACCAATCAAGGATAGGCTCATGGCCGGCGCCCTACGCCTAGAGTGCCTTGGCGGTGGCGGCGACTCGGGCGCTGCCGCCGGTTAGGTTCCATCCGGCCTCGTTCGGCCGCGCCGCGTGGATGGTAACGCCGGCACCGCCATGGGCCGCGCCCTTTGGCAGATACAGGGAGGTTCGCCCATGCGCCGGTAGAGCAACCTGCCAGGATCGGCCGCTACCCTGCACCCCTCGCACGCTGATGTGAACCGTGGTCGCCGAATTGGACGGATTAAACAGATCGATCCCTTCGGTCATTCCCTTGTCGTCAAGACCCGCGACGAATGACCAGGTGTTGGCGGTGGCGGGACTGCCGAGGGTCGTAGCAGTGATCTCATCCCCGGTAGCCCAGGATGCCGAGGCAAGAACCGGTTTACTCGCGCTCACATCGGCGGCAAGGCGATTGTTGGTGGTTAATTCGGCAAGGGGAAGGCGCCACTCACTGTAGGGCGCCACGGTGCGTTGAATCCAACGTCCCGTCCCCGTATTCAGATCGGCGCGAATGGTCACCGTCGCGGCCGAAGCGGAAGGGTTAAATACATTGACCGTTCCCCGAGCCTTTTTGCCCCAGACGCTCGGCAGGTACCAGTGTGTCGCGGCGGCCGGCGAGCCCGGCACACCGGACACAGCCGTATGATCGGCGCTCTCTCCAAGCCGCTCCGCCATAATCGGTTGGGCGGCGGAAAGGGTCACTGGGCCACGCAATGTATCCGGCGCGCCAAGCACCGCGGCATATTGGGAAAGCGGCGGAACGGTGATCTGGGTAGTCGAGGCGCAACAGCCGCCCGCGGTCTTTCCTACCCGAATGATTACCGAGGTCGAGCCGGGACCGGGATTAAACACCATCAATGATTGATCGGCGGGGGCGCCGGCCGGAAGCGAGGGGAACAGCCATGAGCGCGAAGGCTGCGTGGCGCCCAGCCCGAGGAGAAGACCCTGGCGCGGCGCGGACACACGCGCCCGGACCAATGGCCGATCGGCCTCGACGCTCGCCGAACTCCCGGTGCCGGGGGCTAGCCGATTCAGATTCAGCACCTCGCGTCCGCCACTGGCCAGGGCGAAAAGGAACGATCGCTCCGCACCGTCCGGTCGGTAGAGGGTCACATGGGCGTGGGCAACTCTAGGCCCTGGATAGTAGACAGCCAGTATCTCATCATTGCCCGAGACCGTGGAACCGGCGGGGAACACCGCCCGATAGACCGAAGTACCAACCCACGGTGAGGAAACTATCTGCCCGTCACCTCCTGGAAGCACGATCGTGGGTTGCGGCGCCGCCACGACCGGCACCGGGGTGGCGGTAGGTCGTGCGGCAACGGTTGGCGTGGCGGTGAATCCTCCCGCCCCGCGTTGTACGACGATTTTCACCCAAGCCTGGTGGGGAAAGGGTACTCCCTTAGGATCTACCATCTGCCAGAAGCTGGTGTAGACGCCGGTGGCCATGGGAGCCTGCATCGGCACGCTGATTATGGTGGAACCGCCGGGAGCGGTCTTACTGACCGGGACCGAAATGACCTTTCCGGACATCAGCGTGCCGGCCTCAAAGTGCCAACGATAATCCGTGGTCCACGGTACGGTGCCCGCGTTCTTGATCCGCCACACCTTGGTGAACCTGGCCCCTGGGGTAAAGTACGTGCCGTCCGGCACGCTTATATCTCCGTTATAAAGCGCGATTTCGGTGCCTGCCGCGGCATGGGCCGGAGCGGCGGACCGGCTGACCCGGGGTGTCTCGGCGGAGGATGCCGCCCGCGAGGGTTGAAGCGTGGGCCAGGATAGAACGAGAAGGATGACTGAGAAGAGTATGCTCAGCCCGCGAAAAATCGAACACCGAGGGACACAGCGAAGCAACTATCTTCTCCCAATCTAGGAGGCATTGACGCCGCGGTCGCATTCCGGGCTACTGTAGCATCAGAGAGATAACGTGTAAATAGCCGGAAAATCCGCTCATTTACGTACGGGTGAGTCACTCCGAAGCTCCAACACCTGTACTTGGTCTCCGACCTTGAGCGTACCGGGCCGATCGTGGATCAGATTCTGGCCAAAGAGGGCGCCGTGGTGCCCCCGTCGAAAGGACGCCAGGGTACGCAGCGGCTCAGTGCCCGTCTTGGCCGTCTCTTGCTCCACGGTAGTGATGACGCAGCGGGCGCAGGGCTTTACTGCCTGGAAGGTGATCGCGCCGAGAGTGAACCGGCGAAGGTAATCCTCACCAAACGCGATGCCGCTTCCCGCCAATACAAGGTTGGGACGGAAGCGATTCATTGGCACGGGGTCGGACAGACGGGCGTTGAGATCGGCCAGCGATTCCACCGAGGCGACTAGAAACGGGAAGCCGTCGGCGTAACTCACCACATCCTTCTCATCTACCGCGTAGTCGCGGTTTACGGGGCGAGCGGTTTCCGAAGCCATGCGCACCAGCCGACAAGCAAACCCAAGGTATCGGCTGAACCACTCGGCGGCCGCATCGCCCTGGTCGATGCTTGCCACCTCGTCTTTCCAGATGGTAACGGCCATCGTCGGACCCGTGTGGCTAATATCCAGGGTCAGGGCCTTCATCCCCGGCCCTTCCAGGATCAGTTGCTCCTCGCCGCGATGCGGAGTCACCAAAGCCATCCGCGGTTGCTCGCGTTGGGTGAGCATCACACCCTGCATGGCATCCACTACCATGAACTCCCGATCGTAGCGCAGGCCGCGTGGTTCGACCGTCGCCGTGGAAAGCGTATGACCGGCACACGACTTGATGGGATAGTAATTGATCGCTGCGAGCCGAGCCTGTCCCAGGGCGCCCGCGGTTTGATCGTCGGCTAGGTTCTCAGGGCGGACGCCGTTGGCTACTGCCGTTCGCGGGTGCTGGATCACGGTATAAGGTCTCCCTTGCTCTCAACTCGGCAAGCATTTTACACGGCGCGCCAGGGTATAGTATAAGAGCTTTGCATCACTTTGATGGTGATCCGGGCCGGCAGGTGTGGTGATCCACCACTTGACGCTTGCAAATTACCCTTCGTACACTACGCGGGTATGAGAACGTTGCAGGTAGACGAACGAGAGGTCGCGAACACCCTGAAAGAGTCTAATAACGGCTCGGTGGTCGCCGTAACTCAGCGCCCTCTCGTGGTGATTCCCACCTACAATGAACGCGAGAACATCGAAGCTATCGTGCTCGCCATTCGCGAGCAACTCCCCCAGGTCAGCCTATTGATCATCGACGATAACTCTCCGGATGGTACCGGAGCTATCGCCGACGGGCTTGCCGAACGGCTGGGCAACATGGAGGTGCTGCACCGATCGGGCAAACTGGGCCTCGGTACGGCGTACATCGAAGGATTTCGCTACGCGCTCCGCCACGACTATAGCTGCGTGTTTGAGATGGACGCCGATTTTTCCCACGATCCACGCCACCTGCCGCAGCTCCTGGCGGGCATAGAACGATATGACCTGGTGATAGGGTCGCGGTATGTGCCGGGAGGGGCGACGCCTGATTGGAAGGCCATCCGGAAGGTCATAAGCGGCGCCGGTAACGTATTTGCCCGTAACACCCTGGGGTTGCCGGTGCGGGACTGCACGGCAGGCTACAAGTGCTATCGCCGTGACCTACTGGCGGCGTTGGATCTCGATCGCATCAACCTTCAGGGTTATGCGTTCCAGATCGAAACCGTCTATCAGACCATCCGCGGCGGGTTCACCGTGGGCGAAGTGCCGATCGTTTTCCCCGACCGCCGGCTCGGCCACTCCAAAATGTCCGGCCAGATTGTAGTTGAGGCATTCAGGTATGTGGTGCGACGGCGCTGGCAGGAGCTTCGGCGCCGGCGCGGGCAGGCGCGCGCTCCTCGGGGTTAATCGCCTATCCGGCATAACCTGCGTTCTCCACGCCCCATACAACGCACCTCATCGCGACCCTGTACACTCCAGGCTGGAGCGGTCGGCGTTGAGAGGGAGCGCCCATGGCGGTGGAGTGCGACACGTCCGAGGCCGTGAGGAAGCGCCGTCTTCCGTCCCCACCGGCCGGGCTCCTGCCGGCGACGGCCGTACTTCTCGCCCTGTGCGCCGCCTATTGGCCGGCGGCAATGCGCCCTTCAAGTCACGCTTACCTCGACTATGTCGACGGCTACTACCTTTATGTCTCCCAGCGTATGGCTCAGGGGGCGGTGCTCTATAGCGGCGTCATGGGCGTGCAGCCGCCGGGCATCTACGTGGTCGGCGCCGCGCTGTTCCGGCTGTATGACCATCTGGCGGCGGCGCGCGTGTACTCCGGTCTGCTGCACTGCGCCACGATCATCCTCATGGCGGCCGTCTCCTACCGACTGAGCGGCCGGAGAGCCGAGGCGCTGCTGGCCGCGGCAATTTTCACCGTGGCGCCATATGGTTTGCTGTGGAGCCGGCTCTTTGATCCGAATCCCCTGGTAACCTTTCTCAGCCTGAGCTCGCTTTGGGCGCTCCTTGGGGACCGCACACGTTGGGCGGCAGCGGCCGGGGGGTTCGCCGCCCTGGCTTTGCTGACTAAGGTCTGGTATCTCCCAGTTGGCGGGATAACGATCGTATGGCTCGCCATGCGGCGCCGTGAGCAGCTTGCCCCGTTCGTGACTGGCCTGGCCCTACCCGCCCTCGTCGCCTTCGCGCTGGGAACGCTCAGTGCGGGCGATGCCTTCCGCCAGGGGCTTCTGGTGCAGGATGCCTCGCCGATAAGCGGAAGCTGGTTTGAGACCTCCATCTACCATGTACTCAGCGACGACTGGCCTTTGCTCCTGCTCGGGTTGGCGGGGGCGCGGGCCATGTGGAGGCGCGGTGACGAGCGACATCACCTGGTCGCCCTCTGGATTCCCTGCTCCTGCCTGGTAATTCTGGCAACTGTGAAGGAAGGAACCGCCTGGCCGGTGTTCCAATTCGCGGAGCCATTTCTGGCCATCGGCGCGGCGGCTCTCCTGGGTTGCCTGCCGGCGGGCAAGCGGACTGTCCGCGCCGAACCCAGCAACAAGCTCCTGCCGAGTCCGCCTTCGCTGCTCGTCCTGCTGCTCCTCACTCTTTTCGCTCTGCCGACGGTGCGCGAGGCGTCGTCATGGCCGGATTCCGGTGAGAACTCCCTGGCGCGGGCGCTCCGCGTCGCCGCGCCGCTCAACCGACCGGTGTTGGCGCCCCCGTTTTATCTCTATCTCTCGGGAAGGCGCGGCATAGATCAATTCGCCGATATCAACCTGTGGGGCCAGGAAGCAGAGCGCGGCAATCCTCGGGCGATGACGGCGCTCACGGCGATGGTCATTGCCTTGAATCGGGGCGCCGTACCGATGGTGCTGGCCGATAACCGCGTGTGGGCCCTGGCGGGGGTTCCGGCAGCGCTCCACGCCCACTACCGGCAACTTCCCTTACGGGACCGCCTGCCGGTGGACCGGAGTGTCACGGTCTGGGTTCCGCGGTAAGCTGCCCAATTGCTATCCGGTATTGCGCAGACCCGCCGCAATCCCGGCGATCGTAAGTTGAATGGCCCGCGCCACGGCGCCTTCCTGCTCGGAGCCGGCACTGAGCCGTAAGCGACGCAACAGCTCGATCTGGAGGAAGCTGAGTGGATCGACGTACGGATTTCGCCGCGCGATCGAGCTTTGCAAGACGGGTGCGTTCTGTAAAAGAACCTGGAAGCCGGTGAGACGCAGAATGTGTCGCTCGGTCAGATGGTACTCGGCGGCGATGCGGCGAAAGACGCGCTGACCCAGCGATTGGTTCCGTACCAGCCCAGCGTAATGTGCCGCGATGTGGATATCCGCCTTGGCCATCGCCATCATGGCGTTATCGATCATGCCCTGGAAAAACGGCCACTCGGTATAAAGCTCGCTAAGCAGCCGCCCCGCGTCGGGTTCGGTGGCGTGGAACGCTTCAAAAGCACTGCCCAGACCGTACCAACCGGGGAGCGTGTGCCGGCTCTGCATCCAGGCAAACACCCAGGGAATGGCCCTGAGATCGTCAAGCCCGACGCCGGCTGAACGACGGACCGGTCGTGACCCCATGTTCAGGCGTCCAATCAAATCCAGGGGCGTGGCCTCATGTAGGTACTGGGGGAAGTCGGGGTCATCGATGAGCGTACGGTAGGCGACGCGGGCCCGATCCGAAAGGAAGTCAAGGCAGGTCCGCCAACGGGCGCCAACCGGCTCGGCATCGGCGCCGGGGGCAACGGTACTGAGTAGGGTAGCGGCGGCGACTGAATCGAGGTTGCGGAGGGCAATGGCGGGGAGCCCGTACTTGAAATTGATCATCTCGCCTTGCTCGGTTACGCGAAGACGGCCACGTACGGTACCGGGCGGCTGACTGAGGATCGCCCGGTAGGCCGGCCCGCCGCCCCGTCCCACGGTGCCGCCCCGTCCATGAAACAGCTCCAGGGCAACCTGCTCGGTCGATGCTACCTCCTGCAGCGCCTCCTGAGCCTTGTAGAGTTCCCAGCATGACGTAAGATAGCCGCCGTCCTTGCTGGAGTCCGAATAGCCAAGCATCAGTTGCTGCCGGTCGCCACAGGTATGCAAGTGCTCGCGGTACACCGGCACGCGGAAGAGTTGGGTCATCAATCGCGGCGCGTGGTGGAGATCTTCCACGGTTTCAAGGAGCGGGACGATCGGCAGGCCGGGCGTGTATCGACAGAGAGCGAGCGCGCCGATCACATCGCTAACCTGATGCGTCATGCTCACAATAAAGGAGCCGATTGCCCCAGAGCCAATCGATTCCTCGGCCCAGGGAATAAGATCTTGAATCCGCCCCTGCTCCTGAATGTCCGCCGGCGCGTCGGGCGGCGGACCGAGCGGCAGAGCCAGCGCGCGCGCCTGCTCGAGCGCGTCGAGGCGCTCCTGGTCGGGGAGCGAGCCATAGTCGATGCCGAGCCGTGCATTGAGTGACCAGGCGAGCGTATCCACCAATCGCTCACTGTGCCGACGTAGGTCCAGCGGTAAAAGATGCAGCCCAAAGGCCTCGACCTGGCGGATCAAGGTCGTGAGGGCGCCCTCGGCCAGAATACCTCGTCCGCCCTCCCGTAGACTCCGTTCGACGATCTTGAGATCCTCGTGCAACTCAGCGCCGGTTCGATACGGTGCTCTTGCGGGCAGGCCGTCCAACGCCATGCGTGTCTCCTGCAAGCGATGCCAAATAAGAGTGAACTTCCGCCGATAAGACTCATGGTCGGAGCGCTCACGTACCTGTTCGGCGATATCGGGGAGGAGCAGGGCGTCCAGTCGCAGCGATGTCCGCAACTCCTCGGAAACCGGGGCCAGTCGATCGGCCTGGCTGCATTCATTGGCAAGCTGGAAGACCGCCGCCCGATAAAGACGGATGGCCAGCCTCTTCTGCAGCAGCAGAGTTTGGCGGGTCACCTCCGCCGTAACGGCGGGATTGCCGTCCGCGTCGCCGCCAATCCAACTGGCAAAGCGGAGAAAGGTGGGCACGCGCGGCGTTTTTTCGGGATAGTACCGTGCAAAGAGCCGCGAACAGCGCTCGAAGAGAGCGGGCACCTGCGTCCACAGCACATGTTCCACGTAAAAGAGACCCTGTTTGACCTCGTCAAGCACCTCGGGCGGGCGCCCGCGAATCTCTTCGGTTTGCCAGAGCAGCAGGACGAGTTGGCGGAGGCGACGCAGTAAATCTTCTCGCTCGTCAGTCGTGATGCCGATTTGGTCGAGAGCTTCCAGGCAGGAGGCAATTTCAATGTGCTTTTGCAGCGCGGACTCGCGAACGGGTTCGGTGGGATGGGCGGTTAACACCAGCTCAATACTCAGGCTTTCCATTGCTTCGCCCAGTTGATCGGCCGTGACTCCACGTTGCTTGAGGATCCCCAGCGCCTCATCCAGCGATTCACGCTGCGGCTTCGCGGTGGGGTCGCGCAGATAGGCCCGTCGCCGACGTACCCGGTGGACCTGCTCGCAGACATTTACCAGTTGAAAATAGAGGGCGAAGGCACGGATGAGCGGTTCAGCGTCGTCCAAGCTCAGTGAATGCATGATTTCGAGGATCCGCGCCTCGATTTCCGGGCCGGCATCGGCGCGCATGGCCTTGCAAAGCGCCCGCAGCTCTTCCTCGCGGCCAAAGACGCCGGGTCCAGCCTCCTGGATGATGACACGGCCCAACAGATCGCCCAGCAGCCGGATGTCGCGGCGGAGCGGCGCCCCTTGATCTTCCTGATTCATACTGGGATTGCCGCCGTTTAGAGTCGAGAGAGGGTTGAAAGATCCAGGAGCACGCTGGTTTCTCCAACCTGAATACCGCGATGGTTGCGTACCATCGACCGATCAAAGGGCGCCAACGCCCGCGGCAGCGGATGCTTCACGATGCCCAAACCGCGCAGAATGGCAAGCAGGACCGGTTCGGCACCTTCCGACCGACCACTTTCAAATTTGATCGCCAAACCGAGCCCATGGTCGGGTAAGCCCAGGCATAAGAGACCTTCGGCGCCGCCTTTGCTGATCACGGGAAGGGCGCTCATCAGCGCCGTATCCAGACCGTCGGTTCCCCGCACCAACCACGGGTCGGCCCGCATGGCCTTCCCCGCCGTTTTGAGCGCGCGCGCCAGATCGGGCGCCTGGGCCTGAGGATCGGCGATCGAGGCAAAGCATCGCGCAATGGCGCGCATCGGGACGGCAAAATTAGGGGCGCTACAACCGTCCACCCCGGTGGCAATCCGATCTTCGGCGAGACCGGAACAGGCGGCCATGGCGCGCAGAATCCCCCGCTGCACCGGATGATCGGGTTCCAGGTAACTATCAAGCGGCGCTCCCATAGCCTGAGCGGCGGCCAACATCCCGGCGTGTTTTCCCGAGCAATTATTGTGAAGCGGGGTTGGTTGCATGCCGGCCCTGGCTAGGGGGTAGAGGACGGGCGGCGACAGATCATGAGTACCGCACTGTAAGCAGTCGGGTGAAACGCCCGCCCGCCGCAGCAGGTCGCTCACGGTTGCCACGTGGCGTGGTTCCCCCTTGTGCGAAGCACAGGCAACGGCGATATGCCTGGGCTCCAGGCTAAACCGTTCCACCGCTCCGCTCAAGAGAACGGCCGTGGCCTGAATCGGTTTGGAGGACGACCGCAGGAAGGTGACATGATCGGGATCACCCGCCGACCATACTATTGAACCTCGGGAGTCCGCGATCACGCAGTGACCGCGCTCTAGACGTTCGATCACTCCATTACGGGCCGAGCCAAACATTGGAACCGACATGAACCCTCCCTGCCGCTACCTACTCATTGTAACGAGGCGGCCCCAGGCCCGGACATAGGGGGGCGGGAGGTGTCGCGACGACGAGGAAGGGGTACCGAGAATTGGGGATCAGCACTGGGGCGTCACAAGCGGCCGCCCCATGGCGTTGAAAAGTTAGAGGTCTTCCGGGGTGGTACGTTCGGTAATAAATGGGCGCATGGAATACCACACGCTCGGGGCGATCGAGGCGGCAACCTGATCGCCGGAATTGGACCATTGTTCGAAGCCGTATTCGCTGTTCCAATTCAAATCGGGTTTTACACAGCGCATCAATACGTTACGCAGATGAGCGGAAAACTCGTCCACCGTCTCGTCGATCAATCGAATTCGTTCGGTGAGCGAGACGTTTGCCTCCGGAGACGCGTCGGCCCCTTGTCGCAGCAGGCAATCCATACACAGCACTGCCTCTTGCGAGCCAAAGAGTCCCACGGCGGTACTGGCAAGCTCCAGCGGCGTGCCACACGCGCTGCAGGTAACCTGCACGGTGGCTATCTCTGGTTCAAACAGGTCGGGCATTTCTCGTTCCTCCTTAGCCTGCCGCTTGGATCGTACCATACGCCGGGCTTTCAGGTGTGCAGTGTAGCGCATTAAACGGGGACGGGTCGCCGTTTGCTCTCCCGGCCTCCACTATAGCCCCGCCGGCCCGCTTTTGTAATCCCCTCTTCGGAGGAGGATGCGCCCGCGTCAAGGAGAGTGTTGCTTCGATAACTCTCTGAATTCAGGGTACGCCTGCCCAGGTGAAAGGTCCATTAATTCGTGGTACATGCATAGTGGCATATTAAGTTTGGTTGCTGCACACTATTCCTTAGGATGTCGATTGACGATCCAAGGCGTGGAACGGAATCGGGCGCTCGCCACCGTTCACAGTGGCGGATGTGGGGCGACAACGTCGCTAAAGGGGGATCGGATGAGTATCGCGCAGGAAAGTATCGCGGGGTTGGCCACGCGCCCGGATGACGGAGAGCGCCTGGCGAGCTACCTCAACCACCAACTGTGCGCCGATATCCTGTCGCATGGCGGCTTGCTGGCCCAAACGACCAGCCATGCGCTGGCGGCTCCGGGAAAACTGCTCCGGCCGCGGCTCCTGCTCGATGCGTGTCGTGCCGTGGGCGGCGACCCCGAGCGTGTCTTTCCCGCCGCCGCCGGAACTGAATACGGGCATATCGCCAGTTTGATCCACGACGACATTATCGACGGCGACGGCGTGCGCCGCGGCCAAGAGTCGGTGCATGCGAAGTACTCCGTGCCCGCGGCGATCCTGACCGGCGATCTGCTGATCTTCCAGACCTTCCTGAGCTATACCCTGTGCTATGCGCGCGGCATCAGCGCGGAGCGCGTGCTCACGGCAATCCGTCTGCTGAGCCTCACCTGTATCGGGGTGTGTGAGGGGCAAGCGCTGGAAGCAGGTATGGTTGGGCGTCTGGACACCACGGAGCCAATGTACCTGGAGATGATTCGCCTGAAGACGGCGGGAGTATGGCGTGCCTCCGCCGAGATCGGCGCTTGCCTCGCCGGGGCCCCCGAAGAAAGTATCACCGCTTTGCGCGCCTACGGCGAAAATCTGGGCCTGGCCTTTCAGGTCGTCGACGACCTACTGTGCTTTGATGGCGTATCTGAACGCCTGGGCAAGTCGCCCCAGAGCGATTTGAGCAACGGACGGGTGACCTTGCCCATCATCTATGCCCTGGAAGACGCCGATCCGGCCACGCGCCGTCGGATCGCTAACCTCTTTGAGGACGGTCCACCGGATGCCGAGCATCGCCACGCGGAACTGGTTCGGCTCGTCACCGCTTCCGGTGGGCTGGATCGGGCACGTCAGACGGCGGTACGGCTAGCCTTGTCGGCCACGCGCCGGCTGGATCAGCTTCCTCCTTCCGATGCGGCCGCGCGCCTGCGCGCCATGGCCGACCTGGTTCTCTCTCGCGACTACTGAGCCGTCGCGTCGAGCGCCGGCCCTAATCCGCCTTCATCGCCGATTAGAAAGAAGGTACTCATGAACGTCGAAATGCTAGCGGTCCCGTTCGTCCCTGACGTCGATCCGGATACGCCCGCTCCCGCTCCTGATGTCGTGCATCGGGGCACCCAACGGTGCATCGGCGTCGCCGTGGCTTTCAGTGAGAGCTTCGCCGTGCATACGACCGGCCTCGCCCCCGCGTTCTTCGATGTGACTGATCTCGCTTGCGCCGTGGTGCGGCGCTCCGGCGTGTGGCAGGGTCATGTGCTCGCTTCGACGTCTCATACCACCTGTGCCCTCATCGTGCAGGAAAACGAGCCGCTGCTTTTGCGCGACCTCGCCGACCGCTTGCAGCGCTTTGCTTCGCCCGATGAGACGTACCGGCACAATCAGATGGGCGTTCGCACGGTCAATATGTGCGGGATCGACGAGTGTGCCAATGGCCACAGCCATTGCCAGCACGCCGTACTGGGCACAAGTGCCCTGCTGCCGGTTCAGGACGGCGTGCCTGCCCTGGGTAGATGGCAGCGGCTCCTACTGGTGGAACTGGATCACCCGCGTCCGCGTGAGTTTACCATACAGGTTACCGGAGTCGGTTCGCCCGACGCGGGGCATGCCGATCGGGCTGACCGGTGGTCGGGCGTGGGCCGGTGATGCAGGCCGTTGTGTCCGGTCCTGGAAAGACTGCCTCGCTCGGCCTGGTTGTCTCTACCGTGACGACGGGCACGCCGCCGGCTCTGGACCTCCAGGAGGCGTTGGCCGGCGCCCTTCATCGCTTGGGCCAGGGCAGGCCCGCGGGGCAGGGTTGGGTAGGAGTCCTGTCATCCTCCGCCCTGGCCACGGCCGTGGCCATCGTGGCGCTCCAGCTTACGGATGCTCAACGGTATGCGACAGAGATCACGCGGGGGCGCCGCTGGTTGTGGGAAACGCAAGCGCCGGACGGAGGCTGGGGCGATGCCGTGGTCGATCCGTCCAATATCAATGCTACCGCTCTGGCGATCGGCGCGCTTACTTTCACCGCTCCTCCTACACTCGATGCGGGCGCGGCACGGGCGCCGGCGAAAGCACACGCCTGTCTCGCGCGCTTCGGCGGCTTCGACGCCGTTGGTGATCCGCGGCGTTGTACGCTGAGCGGTCCGGCCCGGACGGTCGCTGCCCTGGCTGGGCTGATGGATTGGCGCCGCATCAAGCGCCTGCGGCCCGAAGTCGTGCTTCTTCCGCCACGGCTTCGCCGCACCATTTCCACTACCTTTCCGGCCTACCTTAGCATTGCCGGCGTGCATGCGCGCATGGCGCCACATCCGCTCAACTTGCTCCCCACGTACGGCTATGCGCGCGGGCGCCTCGTGGATTGGTTGCGCCGCGCTCAGGGGCCGGACGGCTCTTTCGAGGAATCGGCCTTCCTCACTTCGGTGATCATTGCCGGTATGCTGCTTGGCGAGCAACGCCCAGTGCCCTGGCTCCCGGCGGCCATCCGGTTTGTCGTGGAGAGTCAACGCGAGGATGGCAGTTGGCCGATCGATCGTGACCTGGAAACCTTCGACACGGCCATGAGCGTGCAGGCGCTCCACGAGGCAGGGGTTGCCGTGCCGCACGGCGAGCAGGTCCGTGACTGGCTGTTGGCAAGGCAGTTTCAGGATCCCTGCTTTCCGACCGGTGCCCGCCCCGGCGGTTGGGCCTGGGCGATGCCGGCGGGATGGCCGGAGTGTGATGACACCTCGTATGCTTTGCTTGCCCTCCTCGCACTCGGTGTCCCTGCCTCGGCGTCCCCAATTCGGCAGGGCGCTCGCTGGTTGGAGCGCATGCAGAACGCCGACGGCTCCTGGTCCACCTTCGTGCGCGACTCACACATGCCCTTCGATCGCGACTGTCCGTACATTACAGGCCATGTGCTCAGCGCACTCTGGGCAGCCGGGCGCCTGAGCCGAACCTCGCCTATGCTGACTCGGGCCCTCGACTATCTGGCCCGTGCGCAACGCTACGACGGATCATTCGGTTCCATCTGGTTTCGTGAGGCCACGGCGGGTACCGCGTCGGTGCTCGAGGCGCTGGCCGATTGTGGCCTGGAGCGGACGGCCATGGCCCTGCGGGCCCGTGATGCTCTGCTGAGGAACCAGAATGCCGATGGCGGCTGGGCTGGACTCCGTGGGCAGGCAAGCACGGCAGAGGAAACCGCCTGGGCGACGCTGGCACTGCTACGCTGCCCGTCGGAGGCAGAAA
>JAICHN010000075.1 GCA_025924845.1 Chloroflexota bacterium
CATGACGAGGCGACTCCATTGATCGGCGAAACGGTGCATCGAGGGATCGCCGGCTCGGAGTGGGTAATTTTCGAGCAGAGTTCACACATGGCTCATGCCGAGGAGCCGGAGCGCTATAGGCAAGTCCTGGACCACTTCCTCGATCGGATCGAGGCTCGCCTCTAATTACGATCCTCGCCTCATCGCCGTCGCGAAAATATACTTGTCGCCTGGTGTATGATGGGTGGGATCGACAGGGAGGCCGGAGCGCGGTGACGACACGTGCCGGCCGACCGAGGAGGAGACGGTTGTGAGCATGCAGCAATTGAGCAATACCCATCCCACGGGGCGCACCACCGGGACGGCGGAGCGGCCCGCACGGGAGCATGTCGGCCTGGCGATGACCTTTGACCTCGCCGCCGAGCTGGACCACCTCCGCCAGGAGGAGAGCTGGCGGCGGAGCGGGCGCAACGCCCGTACTCTGGTCAAGGAACAGAACCTGCGGGTGGTTTTGATCACGATGCGGGGCGGGATTGGGGTCTCGGAGCATCACACGGCGGGCCGCCTGGCGATCCATGTGTTACGCGGTCACCTCCAACTGGATGTGCCGGGTCAGAGCGTGGATTTGCATACCGGTCAGTTGCTGGCCCTTGACTTCGCCGTACAGTATGAGATCACCTCGCACGAGGAAAGCGACGTGCTGCTTACCGTGGCCTGGGAGGGCAGCCAGGGCTGATTCACTGCGTCGGATGACGCCGTTATCCGCATAATAGGGCTGCCAAACTTGGCTAAACGCGCTATCGTGGCCGCATGAGCGGTACAGATAGTACTTTGGCTGCCCGACCATCCTGGAGCCGTACGCGATCAAGCGGGCCGCGCTGCGTGGTCCACATGGACCTCGACTGTTTCTATGCCTCGGTCGAGGAGTTGGAGAATCCCGCTCTGCGCGGCAAGCCGGTGGCCGTGGTGATGGGGCTGGACGCGAATGGGCATGGCGTGGTGGCCACCGCATCCTACGCCGCGCGCGCCTTCGGCGTGCATAGCGCCGGCGCGTTGAGTGCCGCTCGCCGCCTTTGTCCCGATCTGATCGCCCTTCCCGTCCGCCACGAGCTCTATCGGCGCTACTCCGACCGCGTGATGAGTGTACTGCGCAACTTGTCGCCCGTGGTACAGCAAGTCAGCATCGATGAGGCATTCGTCGATTTGACGGGCCATGCCGACGCGGCCGATCGGGCGCGCCAGGCCCGTGACCACATCCTCGGCGAGATTGGCCTACCTGCCTCGTTCGGCCTTGCCTCCGGCAAATTGGTGGCCAAGATCGCCACCAGTCAGGGTAAACCGCGCGGCTTCACGGTCGTACCGCCCGGCGATGAGGCCGCCTTTCTGGCCCCGTTGGCAGTGGAAAAGCTGTGGGGAGTTGGGCCGCGGACGGCGGAGCGCTTACGCGGCCTCGACATCGACACCCTGGGGCAGTTGGCGGTGGTCGATCCTGCCATTCTGGCGCCGACCTTTGGACCGCGACGCGCCCTCGATCTGTGCCGCGCCGCCCAAGGGATCGACGATAGTCCCCTGGATACCGATCGTTCCCTCAAGTCGATCAGCGCCGAGCAAACCCTGGCCGGCGAACGTGACCCCCGGCGTCTCTGGGAGCTTTTCCAGGAAATGGCCGGCGACCTTTCGCACCGTTTGCACAAGCAGAGTTTGACGGCGCGTACGGTGGGGATAAAATTGCGCCTGGCGGATTGGAAGCAGATTACGCGGGCCCAAACGCTCGCCCACCCCTTCGACGACGCGGAGCGAATTGCCACCGTGGCCGCGGGCTTGATGCGCGGCTGTTGGCGCCGCGGCACACCGCTGCGCCTGGTGGGGATCCGCGTCTCCGCGCTGGCGCCCGCGCGGGATGCCGCGCAACTGCCCTTGTTCCCCGCGCCCCGGCGGCTGTCAAGCGCCTGATCGCCGGTGATTATTCAATCCAGCCGTTGGCCAGCCAGCCGCCATCCACCACGAACGTCTCACCGTTCACCCAGTTCGCCTCATCGCTTGCAAGAAACACGGCGGCGGAGGCGACATCCTCGGGTGTGCCCATCCGGCGGGCAGGGGTTCGGGCGACGATACGATCCGAGGGGAAGAGGCCGCGCCGCACCAGGTCGTCCTGGAGCGCGGTACGGATGTAGCCCGGCGCGATGGCGTTCACGCGCAGGCCGCGCGGGCCCCATTCCACGGCCAGGGATTGGGTGAGGGCCATGATCCCCCCCTTGCTCGCGCCATAGGCGGCGCGCATCGGAAGCCCGACCTTGGAGGTGAGCGAGGCGATGTTGATAATGGATCCTTTTCCCTGGGGAAGCATGACGCGGCCCGCCGCCTGGGCGCATAGGAATGGGCCGGTGAGGTTGGTGTCGATGATCCGTTGCCACTCCTCAAGCGGCAGATCCTCGGTGGGTCGAACCGCCGTGATCCCGGCGTTGTTGATCAGAATGTCCAGTGTGCCGAAGTGCTCGACCGTGTGCTCGGTCAGGGTCCGTACCGAGTCGGGGTCGCGCACGTCGCCGGTCATCACCAACGCATTATCCCCTATCTCGTCGGCCACCTCGCGCAGTTGCGACTCGGTACGCCCGGACAGGACGACCCTGGCGCCTTCGCGCGCGAAGCCTACGGCGATCCCTCGTCCGATGCCGCGGCCGGCGCCCGTGATTATGGCGACTTTGCCGGACAACCTACCCATCCTGTTCCCCCTCTTCATTCGCCGCTTCGGCGTATTTCACACGCTCTAATCTTACTCCTTCCTCATGCCGGGTAGGATAGGTCCAGGGGTTTCTCGCCCGATCTATCCTTTTCCTCCACACCTCATGTCTTCACGCCCCCGAAGGTCAGTCCACTCTGCCAGTAGCGCTGCAACAGGAGAAATGCCGCCATGAGCGGGACGATCGCGATCAGCGATCCGGTCAGCACGATGCTGAACAATACCTGCGAACCGCCACCGCCGCTGGCCAGGGCGTTCCACGAGGCAAGGCCCACGGTGAGTGGATAGAAATCCGGCTTGCTTAAGACCAGAAGGGGCAGGAAATAATTGTTCCAGGTACCAACGAAGGAGAACAGCAGCACGGTGACGAAGCCCGGCGCTACGATGCGCAGCACCACGCTTACAAAGATACGGAACTCGCCCGCGCCATCGACCCGCGCCGCGTCGAGCAGCTCATCCGGCAAGGCTTGCTGAGTATAGATACGCATCAGATAGACGCCGAAGGGATTGACCAGCGACGGCAGAATCACCGCCAGGGGCGTGTCGATCAGGCCGATATTGCTCAACAGCAGGTAGGTGGGTACCGCCAGCGCCGTGATCGGGATCAGGATGGAGCCGAGGACCAGGGCGAAGACGATCCGGCGGCCGGGGAACCGGAACTTGGCGAAGGTATAGCCGGCGAGGGTGGCGATCAGCGCGGAGCCGACCGCGCTACACGTCGCATAGTAGGCCGTATTCCAGAGCCACTCCTTGTACACACCGCCATCGTGAGTAAATACCGCGTGAATGTTGGTGAATAAGTTGAAGTCGCCGCTAAACCAAAGGCCGAAGCTTGTGAACAGGTCGGCATCGCTCTTGGTGCTCGATATAATGAGCCAGACCAGGGGCAGGATAAAGTAGATCAGGAACAGGAATAGGAAGACCATGATCAAGGTTCGGGTAGTCCAGTAGCCGCGGGTTGAAACCCGGCCCTTCGCCTGACTTGGGGCGGCCATCAGTCTGTCCTCCCGCGATTGACCACCAGCATGAAGACATAGGAGGCGACGAACGCAACCGTGCCGAGCACGAATGACACCGCCGCCGAGTAGTTGTACTGCTGGTTGGTGAAAGCCAGGTTGTACGCGTAGAGGTTGGGCGTATAGTGGTCCTGAATGACGCCGGGCGCCAGCGTATTCATGATCTGTGGCTCGTTGAAGAGCTGCAGGGTGCCGATGATCGAGAAGATCGTGGTAAGCATGATGGCGGGCAGCACCAGGGGAATCTTGATATAGCGGGCGACCTGTCGGCCGTTCGCGCCGTCCACGGTGGCCGCATCGTAGATGTCGGGTGGAATCGCGGTCAGTGCCGCATAGATAATCACCATGTTGTAACCGGTCCATTGCCAGGTGACAATGTTGGCAAGGGAGGGAAGCATGCCGCTGTCGCTCAGGAAATCGGGCGCCGGCAGATGCGCCCAGTTGGCGATAAAGGCGAAGAGCCCGAAGTTTTTGCCGTAGAGGTAGCCCCAGAGCAGCGCGGCGACGACACTGGGAATGGCATAGGGCAAAAAGTAGACCAGCCGGAACAGGGTCTTGAAGCGCGCCGAACCGCCGTCGAGGATCAGGGCGAAGGCAAGGGCCAGGCCAAGCATGATCGGCACCTGAAAGATGCCGAAAATGAACATGCGCTTCACCCCTTCCAGGAAGTTGCTGTCCTGAAACACCTGTGTGTAGTTGGTGCTGCCCGCGAACGTTGTGCCACCCACCAGCCGCGTGACGTAGAGGCTAAGGTGGAACGCATAGACGAGAGGGATAATGAAGAAGATAGTGAACAAGATCAAGTAGGGCGAGAGGAACAGGTAGGGCAGGCCAACGGTGCGCAGGAAGCGGCGGCTACGCCTGCGTGGCCGTGAGATGCCGTATCCGAACTGCTCCGCCGGCCTAACCACGGATTCCGACTTCATGCTCCGCACCTCCGCGACCATGGAGCCGCTCGGGGGTCGGCGGCCCCGACCCCCGGCGAACGCGCACCTCGTGCTTTACTTGACGGTGAAGCCCTGTGACTTGGCGTAGCTTACCAGCGTGTTTTGCAAGGTGTTTATCGCGGCGGTATAGGAGATCTTGCCCTTGACGGCGTCGGCCAACTCATTCTGCAGTTGAGTGTACACGTAGTCCTGAAACGGGCTCCACTGGAAGCCCAGATCGACGTGACTCGATGCAGTGGCGAAGATTTGGTTTACCTTTTGCCCGCCATAAAACGGCTGAGGCTTGTTGAAGGCCGGGTTCTTCAATACGGCCTTGGTGACGGGGAAGAGGAACTGCTCGCTCGCCAGCATATTGGCGGACTGTTCGTTGTCGTTCAACCAGATAGCAAACTCCGCTGCTTCCTTGGGGTGTTTGCTCTGCGTGGTCACGGCATCGGTCGAGCCGCCCCAGTTCGCCGAGGCGTGCGCGCCGGCAGTCCATTGCGGCAGCGGCGCCGCCCGCCATTTCCCGGTGGTCTTGGCGGCCTGGCCGCTCAGGAAGACCGGACCCCATCCGGCGGTGACCCAGGAGGCGAGGGAGCCGTTGGCGAGCGCGGTATACCACGCGGTGTTGAAGTCGCCGGTATTGGTAAGCAGGCCGGCCTTCATCATGCCGCCCCAATAGTTCGCGACTTTGAGCGCCGCGGGCGAGTTGAAGTCGATCGAGAGGGTCGTGCCATTGACTTTGAACGGGCGCACGCCGGCCTGCCACATCAGGCTGTTGACCCAGCCGCCGTCATTTACCGAGAAGTCGGTCATGAAGACTTTCGGATTGGCCTTATGCAAGGCAACGGCGTCCTGCTGGTACTGCGCCCAGGTGGTGGGAACCTTGAGGTGGTACTTGGCAAAAATATCGGCCCGGTAGAGGAGGGCCATCGGTCCGCTGTCTTGCGGGATGGCATAGATCTTGCCGCCCAAACTTACCTGATCCCAGGTCCAGGGGACAAAGTCGTCCTTGTACTTGGCGGCGTCGTACGGCGTAAGGTCGATTAAACCTTTCGCTAGGACGAAGGTGGGTATGTACTGGAACTCGATCTGGACTACGTCGGGCGCGCCGGATCCTGCCTTCAGAGCGGTGCGCAGCTTGGTGTATTGGGGCAGGCCCTGACCGGCGTTGACCAGCTTTACCTTGATGTCGGGATGTGATTTCTCGAACAGATTGACCTCGTCCTGAAGGTGCGGCACCCAGGACCAGAAGGTGATGCTTACGGGAGCCTTGGCGGGCGCCGCATGGCCGATGCCGGCGCCGAGCGTGCTTGCAAGCAGCGCGATCGCCGCGACGACGCGGCCAAACCGCGGCAACGATGCGTGTAGTAAACCCATGGCGGATTTCCTCCTACATGTGCGGTAAGCAAGGCGTTGGCCGATAACGTAGTAATGACTTCGTTTCAACCGGGATATGCCTGAGCCCTCACCCCCCTTCCCTGGTCCCCGCCCGGGCCGGCGCGGTCGAGTCCCGCACGACCAGCGACGGCACGAGCCGTGGCGGAGTTGTTGCTTCCTCGCCGGCGATAAGCCGAATCAAGAGGTCGGTAGCCGCGGCCATCAGATCGGTCTTTTCGATGCGCACCGTGGTCAGCGGCGGGGTAAGAAAGCGCGACATGCCGATATCGTCGAAGCCAACCACGGAAAGGTCGTTGGGGACGCGCAGGCCGCGTTCGCGCGCCGCCGCGAGGACGCCGAGCGCCATCATATCGTTGGTCGCATAGATCGCGGTAGGCGGGTGCTCGACGTCGAGCAGGTTATGCGCGGCGGCATGGCCGCTTTCCGTGGTCGAATCGGCCCAGTGCCAGAGCGCCATATCGAGGGGGGAGCCACGCTCGGCCAGGCGATCCGCGAAGGCTTCCTCGCGCGCCCGCACCCTCGGCTCCTCCGGCGCTCCGATTGCAACGATGCCGATGCGCTGGTGGCCCAGGTCGAGGAGGTGGTCCGCCGCCAACCGTCCGCCCGCCCCGAAATCAACGCCGACCGCGTGAGAGAGGTCCGCATGCAACTCCTCGTCCCACAGGCAAGGAACAATCGGCAGGCCGGTGGCGGCAATGGCACGCACCACATCGGCCCGCAGACCACCGGGCGTGGCGATGATGCCGTCGACCTGCCGCGCCGCCAGATCCTCGATCAACTCCGCACCGAACTGCATGTCTCCAGTTGTATTGGCGAAGATGACTCTGTACCCGGCATGTCGCGCCGTCTGCTCGACGGCGAGCGCCGCCTCGGCGTAAAACGGATTGGTAATGTCATAGAGCACCAGGCCGATCGTGCAGGTGCGACGCATTGTAAGACTGCGCGCCACGAGATTCGGGCGATAGCCCAACTCCTGGGCGCAGCGGATGACACGCTCGCGGGTTCTGCGATTGACCACCCCGCGCCCGGAGAGCGCCACCGAAACCGTCGCCGCCGTCACACCGGCCGCTCGCGCCACATCATAGATTGTCGCCATCGCCTCAGGCCAACCTTTACCGGCGTTTCCCTACCTAACCGGTTAGATTCTAACCGGTTAGGTACTCACTATAGGGGGCGTCCCATTGCATGTCAAGCTTCCATGGCGGCTATCCCGATATGCTACGATCAGCGAACATGTGCTCCCCTCCGTGAGAAAGTGAGTAAGCCGCGTGACCAAGACCCGTTACGATCTGGTGGTGATGGACCTGGATGGAACGCTCCTGGACGATCATTCCAGGGTCACACCCCGTACGCGCGCCGCCCTTGACCGCGCCGACGCCGCCGGCGTGGCAATCGCCATCGCTACCGGACGCAGCTACGCGCTGGCGCGGTACTTTACCGACAACTTGCCGCTGACCGGCCCCCAAATCACCTATAACGGCGCCGTCGTCGTGGACCCCGTGACCGGCCTCCCCACCTTTCTGCAGGCCGTCCCCTCGGCGTGGATCACGCCCGTCCTGACCTTTCTAAAGCAGCGCGGCATCTTTGCCTGCTACTACACCGAGGATACGATCTACCTCGAAGGCCATGCTCCTCTAGAGCGGGCGCTTGTCCCGGCGGACTTTCCTCGGCAACCGGTCGTGGTGGACGACCTTTTGAGCCTTCGTCACCTCCCTTGCCTGAAGGTGGTGGCCGTCGCCGCTCCCGAGATAATCGCCGTGCTCCGCCCGCCGGCCGAGGCAGCCTTCCATGAACATCTCTACGTGACGCAGACTGCCGCCGTGCTGCTGGAATTCCTCCATCCCGACGTATCGAAAGGCGCCGCGTTGCGCGAGGCCATGGCCTATCTGGGGATCGATCCGTCGCGTGTCATTGCCTTTGGCGACGGTCATAACGACATCGGCCTGCTCCAGGCAGCCGGCACCGGCGTGGCCATGGCCAACGCGGACGAGGAGGTACGCGCCCTCGCTGATCTGGTGGCCCCTTCGAACACCGAGGACGGCATTGCCCAGGTACTCGACGAGCTGCTCTGGGTAAAGGCGGCTACGCTCGATCAGGCGCGGTAGGCGACCACACCGCCCACCAGCGTTGTGTGTACCTTGAGGTCCGGGGTGAGCAAGATCAGATCGGCGCGTGCGCCCGGCACGATGGATCCGCGCTCGCGCTCAAGGCCCAGCAGGCGGGCCGGTGTGCTGGTCATCGCCGGCAGGGCCTGGTGGAGGTCCAGACCGGTAAAATGGACGTAGCGGCGTAGGGCGCCGATCGGGGTGAGACCGCTTCCCGCCAGGCCGCCGCCGGGGAGACGCACCGTCTCCCCATCCCAGTGGACTTCACGATCCTGCCAGGCATACTGGCCCGGCGGCAGGCCGGCGACCGGTACGGAGTCGGTGACGATTACCAGGCCGTGCGGCCCGCGGGCGCGGACGGCCAGGCGGATCGCTGCAGGGTGGATGTGGTGCCCATCCGGAATGAGGCTGGGGATTAGATCCGGAAGGTCCAGGGCGGCGCCAGGGAGGCCGGGCGCCCGATGCAAAAACGGCGTCATGGCGTTGAAGAGGTGCGTAGCCATGCGGGCGCCCGCCACGACGGCGCTTCGCGCCTCATCGTAATCGGCCCCGCTGTGGCCAATCGAGGCGACAACGCCCGCCGCGACCACGGCGGCGACGGCATCGTGATTGCCGGTTACCTCCGGAGCCAGGGTGACCAGGCGCACCGTATCACGCGCGGCGGAATGGATAGCATCCCACTCCTTGTGGTCGAAGGGGCGCAGGTTGGCGGGCAGATGAGCACCGTGAAAAGCGGGACTGAGCCAGGGACCTTCTTGATGCGTGCCGAGCATTGCGGCCCCCGGTGGCGGTGAGGCCACGCACGCGGCAACGGCGGCCACCCCGCGCAATAGCACCTCCGGCGCGCTGCTGACCAGGGTTGGCAGTACGGCGGTGCAACCGTACGAAGGGAGGGTCGCCGCCAGACCGGCCAGGGCGGCGGTGGTGCCGTCGAGTACATCGTTCCCACGCAAGCCGTTGCATTGGAGGTCGATCAGTCCCGGTACCAGCAGCAGGCCGCGCCCCTCGATCCGGTCCTCATCCGTAGTTGGGGTACCATCCACCTCCGCGATACGTAATCCTTCAATGCGCACAGTACCGCCGCGAATGATGCCGTCCGGCGTGTAGACATCGGCCTCGCATATATACATAGCGTCCTTCACCTCCCTGCCTTTCAGTGTAACGTGCTGTTACGCCGGCCTTCTCTGGTGTATCCTGAAGGGCATGTGCAAGGCGCCGGCGCTCGTGTGGGTCGTCTTCACCGTGCATAGAGGAAGGGGCGACACCATGGCGGATGACGTAACCGTTACTCCCAACCGGAATGGTCCATACCATATCAAGGGGAAGGTTCGTATCACGCTGCCCGATGGCCAGGAACTCGAAACCGAGGAGGAAACCTGGCTCTGCCGCTGCGGAGGGTCGGGAAATAAGCCGTTTTGCGACGGCACGCACAAAAAAATCGGCTTCCGGGCTGACGAGGCCGCCGCACGCGCGGCGGCAAACGCCTAGTACAGCGTGGCGGTTCCGTAGGAGCGCCCCTCGTGGGTGCCCTTGGCGGTTGAATCAGGGCGCCCACAAGGGATGCCCCTACGGACGAGAGGAAACGCACGCCAAGTTGTACCAGTAACATGCCGGGGGCTTCGGCTGTTGCCGGAATACGGAAGTGCCGGCCGGCTTTAGCCGGAGGCCGAGCGAGGAGGACCGGTGGAGCAATCGGGGCTGGATCGGATCGTGGACGGGAAGCCGCTTTTTGATGTCCTGGTGCGTGGGCGATCGTCTATCGATCTCACCTTCATGGGTCTACCGCATCTCCCGCGCTTAGGCGAGGAGTACCATGTCAAGGGTTTCGCCATGAACCCGGGCGCCGCCTTCATCAATGCCTCGGCCTCCGCTCGGCTTGGCCTTCGCACCGGCTACGCCACTGATTTGGGGAATGACTTCTTCAGTCATTACATTCAGGATCGACTGCGAACCACCGGAGTGGACGAACGCTTTATCCGCTTTCACGATCGCGACCTCACCGAGATCAGCGTGGGTTTGTCATTTCCCACCGACCGGACCTTCATCACCTGGGATCCCGTGGACGATTGGGATGGCCGCGGCGTGCTCCTGGAGGATCTGGAGCGGCATACGGTACGTTGTATCTTCACGCACCGCCCCCTTGCCGCCGAAGTCTACGCGGAGGCGCGGCGTCGGAAGGTGCTGATCTGCGTGGATTCATTCTGGGAACCAAGCTACCTGCAGTCAAATCGGGTATGGGAATCGATCGAGCAGGCCGACGTGTTTATGCCGAATTTGATCGAGGCATGTACCATTACGGGAAAAGAGAGCGCTGAGGAGGCGTTGTCCGTATTGGGGGCGCGGGTCGCCATGGTCTCCATAAAGCTCGGCGCCGAAGGGGCGATTGGCAGCTACCATGGCCAACTATTTCGGGCGCCTGCCTTACCGGTACAGGTAGTAGATACGACCGGCGCGGGCGATAACTTCGATGCCGGGTTGATGTATGGCCTGCTGCACGATCGCCCTTTTGCCGAATGCCTGCGCTGCGGCGTCGTGGCGGGAAGCCTATCGACGCGATGCGCGGGCGGCGTCGAGGGCAGCGCCACGGCCGAGGAGATGGAGGCCGGTTTGGCGGAACTGGGCCCAGCGATTCGCCTCGAGTAATGGACCGCGTCGGCCCGGCTCGGCCAGGGGCGGGAGACCGATCAAATGGCGATTTTTCCGTACGTTTGTTCCAATGCTGACAAGCTCTGTCAGGGTGATTGGTGTATGGTGAATACACCATGAAGGCTGCTCGATTACTGGCAATCACCCTCCTCCTCCAGGCGAGAGGCAAGCAAACAGCGCGGGAGTTGGGGCGGGTGCTGGAAGTCTCCGAGCGTACGATCTATAGAGACATCGCGGCACTCGGGGAGGCGCGTGTGCCGGTCGTCGCGGAACCTGGTCCGGAAGGCGGTTTTTGGCTGGCCGACGGTTATCGCATGGATCCGACCGTATTTTCCGGCGAGGAAGCAGTATCGCTGGCCATTGGAGGCGCCATCTTGCATGGGGTGCGAGACATGGAACTCGGCGGCGCCGTGCAACAGGCTTTGGCCAAAGTCGAGGCCGCGTTGGCTCCGGAACTCAGGGATAGTGTTCGCGCCGGCCGGGAACGCTTTCTGTTCGACCACCTGGCCTGGTTCGCGGGCGCTGGTGAGCCGGATGCCAACCTGGCAACGTTGAGAATGGCGGTTCTTCATGGAAGGCGAGTGCGGCTGATCTACAAGAGCCGCGACGCCGCGGAGAGCGAGGAGCGGGATGTCGACCCGCTGGGCCTCGTGTGTAAGGCGGGGTTATGGTACTTGGTGGGTTTTTGCTTTCGGAGAGGCGCCCTTCGCACCTTTCGGCTGTGCAGAATTGTCGGCATGGAGTCCCTCGCGGTCCTCCGTGCGCCATACCCAGATTTCGATCTAGCCCGGTATTGGGAGCAAGCACGGTCCCTGCTGGAGGCGCGCGCGTCGTTTCCGGTGGTCGTATGGGTGGACCCAGGCTTTGTCGAAGAGCTTTTGGGACGCCGCCTCACCGTGCTTCGCTCCGAGCGATGTGCCGACGGTTCTCTGATCGCCGAGATCGATCTTGAGTCATCGGAACAGGCCCTTCATTTCGCCATGCGCTGGGGCAGGAGTATTGAGGTACGGGAACCTGCCGTCCTTCGCGAGGCGATCAAGCGAGAGATTGCCGGCCTCGCGGTACGCTATAGCGAGGTTTTTGCGTGCGAACACGCCCCTTAACTCCTCATTTCAATCCCTTCCCCCGCTCGGCCATGCTATAGTAGCGTGGCTGGAACTGTCGTTCCGCACGACATAGGAGGAGGGAGTCCCGATGACGGGCGGCCTGTCGCGCCTACGGCGCCTCTGGGTGTACGTGGCGCTGCCGGTGATTTTTTGCATGGTGACGCCCCCCGCGCAAGGCAACGCCCAGTCAGCCGCGCAGCCGGTGCCGATCATCCTCCAGGTAAGTGTCCCTAACCATCCGTCGGTGCGCTACGGCGTGGACGCCATACAGCAGGTGGTACGCAGCGAGGATGGCGGCTCGAGCTGGAGTGTCGTGCTCGATCCGGGCGATGCTCAGGCACCGGATCCCAGCACCCCCGGCGCCTGCCTGCCCGGCACGTACGATCGGGTCATCCTCCTGGCAATTAACCCTCTGACGCCCAAGGGCCTCTACGTGGCCACGGACGGCGTGTTGGGCGACTATCTGGATAACGGCTGCGGTAACGCTCCCGGCGGCCTGTTTTACAGCGCCACGGGCGAGGCGCCGTTCACGGCCCTCAATTCAGGTCTTCCGGCCAACGTCGATGCGCGCGGGGGCGGCGTCGCCTGGGGCGTCCAATCGATTACCTTTGACCCCAAGGATAAGCAAACACTCTACGTCCAGACGGATCCCTCCTTTCTCGCCGTACAAGGCGCGGGTAAGCCGACCTACCCCACTGAGCCCGGCATCTATCGCTCGCAGGATGGGGGCATCCAGTGGGACGCCGCGTTTGGGAGCATCGCGAACGTTCCCTGCCAGTTCGGGCCCTGTCGCTACCCGGGAAGCCTGGCGATCAATCCCGTCAAGCCGCAAGTGATGGTCTTCGCCGCGCCGACCGGGCTGTACCGGACGACGAACCGTGGACTGACCTGGCAATTAACGGCAACCCTCCAGGCGGGCGACCGCACTCATCTGTTGGCCCGAATTGATCCGTATCAACCCTCGCTGGTCTATGTTGCGACAGATAAGGCGCTGTACCGCTCCACTGACGGCGGCCTGCATCTGGCGCAACTGCGCGCCGGTACCTCGCCCGATCCCGGCAGCGTGGTGGATATTTCCTTTATCCACCACAGCCCGGCCCAGGTGGTGTACGTCCTGTCTAGCGGGCGGCGGGATGTGCGCACGGACAGCAGCTCCCTGGTCATGCCGAACAGCGTGCCGGTAAAGTCGCCGCCTTCCGTAGCACCCAGCTCGACCACGTCGCCCAGCGCTACTCCGCCCCCCAGCGCCACCGCCAGGCCTTCGGCCACCAGGCGGGCCAGGGCTACGGCCAGCCCCACGGCGACCGTCAAGCCAAGGAAAACGCCGAAGCCCAGTGCGACGGCACAGCCAAGAGCCACGCCGAAGCCCAGTGCGACTCCCAGGCCGAAGGCAACCGCCAAACCCAAGGCGACCGCGAAGCGAGTGGTGACAGCCGCCGCCGCCTCGACCATCGCCGCGGCTTCCGGAACCGACGAGTGGCCGATGGTCGGCCATGATGCGGGGCAGAGCTTCGCCGATCCGGCGGGAAGCATGTCGGTGAGCACGGCACGGCGGCTCCGGTTGCGCTGGGTGATGGGAGACGCCGCGCCGGCCATCGAGGCGAGCGGTACTCTCTATGCCTTGACCAGCGATCAGAAGGTGGTCGCTCTCGATCCCAAGAGCGGCGCGGTTCGCCACCGCTACCTTTCCACCAAGGTGCAAAGCCTGGCCCACGCCGGCAATCTGGTTTATTTCAATCTTGGGAGCGAGATCCGTTACGTCGATGACAAGACCGCCGCCTGGCACCATACGGCGTCCGATAAGCAGGGCGGGTTGCTCAACGCCTTCAGTTCCGTTGTGGCCACGGATCGCGTGCTCTATAGTGGCGTGGGCGTACAGAACAGCGGCTACGTGGAGCGGGCCTATGCCTTCGACGCGACGACCGGCAAGACGCTGTGGTCGATAGAGGGCAATCCGAGCTCGGCGCCTTGTGTCGTAGGCAACAGCGTGTACCTCAGTTTCGGCAGCTACGGCAACGGCGATACCGATGTGGTGGACGCGACCACGGGGGCGGTCCGAAACGTGCTTCGCAATCTGGGTACGGCCCAATGGCACACCAGCGGCAACAGGCTGTACGCCAGCGTGCTGCACGGCGGGGGCAATAACCTTACCGCCTCGGTACGGGCTTATACCCTTGGCGGCAAACTACTCTGGGTGGGGCACGACGTGTTGTTTGGCGCGGCCCTCCCTGATCGCATGTTCGGCGTGACCGCGACCGCGGTGGACGCACGGAGCGCCGTGGATGGGCATCGGCTGTGGAAGCATGCCGTTCCGGGCTTGCGTGCTATAGCGCCCGGCTCCGTGGCGATCGTGGGCAAACTGCTGTTGGTGCAGGCGCAGAGCGGGACCATCACCCTGTTGGACAGCGGCACCGGCGCCGTGCTCGGCGTGCTGCGCCCTCCCAGCCCAGCCTCGGCGGCCGGCGACCTAATTGCGGGAGACGGGCTTGTTTTTGAACGGATCACGATCAAGGCGGCCGGCGCCCCAGCCAAGTCCGAACTGTTGGCTTTCGGCCTTTAGGGAGCGCGCGTCACGTTTGTGGAGGCGCGTTTCTAGAGCAAGGCCACGATGGAGAACGCCTGAGTGGCGCCTGAATACCGCACTTTTGCCCAGGGTGGAGGATCCGATTTTCGGACGTTTGGAGGCCGAAAAAGGGATTGACTCTTGAGAAAGGCAGGCGTAACATAACGGTATCGCGATGGTCCCCGAGGGTTCCAAAGCCTCGAATTTGAGTCGCGATGGAAGGAGCGTTCCGATGTTTCCTCTGAGGAAGCCGCACCTTTTCTTTGGGGTTTGGCAAGTTGACAGGGCCTAGCTCCCAGGTACTGACAGGGCGGTAGCACGCCTTACCTGGTGAGCGGCAGCAGTCAACCCCAAGACTGGGTATCGGTCAAACGCCGGGGCTTAGAGCAGGCCCCTGAGCCTAAGTGAGAGCAAGGCTCCGGCAGCGAATTTTTCGCATCGATGCCCAGTTCCATTTGTTCCAGGTCAAATGGAACAAAAGTGAGAAGTGCCACCGCCCCCGCCGGTGGGCTTGTCAAATTTGTGTTTGGGGCACCGAAAAAAAGGAAAAATATAAGGGGGGGTTGGGGGGTGGGGGTGGGGGAGGGTTGGCGGTACCA
>JAICHN010000076.1 GCA_025924845.1 Chloroflexota bacterium
ATCCGCGGCATACCATTGTGGGCGGATCCAGTCTGAGTGGCCTCTCGGCCGCCTTCGCCGCGTTGCGCCGGCCGGATATCTTCGGCAACGTGCTCTCGCAATCGGGAGCATTCTGGTGGAAGCCCTCGGACGAGGCTGAGGCCGGCTGGTTGGCACGAGCGTATGCCGTCGCGCCGCGCGCTGCTCGCCGCTTTTATCTCGACGTGGGTTGCCTGGAGAGTAGAGGACAGCGCCCGGCGAACGAAGCTATGCGTGACCTGTTGCATCCGCTGTCCACTACAGGGAGTTTGGCGCCGGCCACACCTTCCTGTGTTGGCAGGGGACGCTCGCCGACGGCATAGTTGCCCTGACCGATGCCGGGAGGCCCATTTGAATTGATTGTAGCGGTACATAGGTCAAATTTGGCACAAGCCGGCAGTTCACCAGCGCATGCCCGACCTTCCCAGGAGCACCAAGGAATTCTAGTGCCTTACCGGATGAAGGCACTGGCCTTACGGAACCGCTTTACCTGAGCCCTTCCCGGAGTGCCTGGTACAATGCCTTCAGCATCGGTGATGGGCAGGTAGGGCAATTGGGGCGGCGCCGGCAGGAGCGATACACGAGCGCCGGCACTGCCGCTGCGGAGAAAGGCAGCGACCATGACAGTAGGGACGGGGACAGCGCGAGACGGCATCGCCCCAGTACTGGAGAAGCTCGAGTGGCGCTGCCTGGGACCTCATCGCGGGGGCCGGGTCGTGGCGGTAACGGGCGACCCGGACGATTCAATGGTCTTCTACTTTGGGGCTTGCGCCGGCGGAGTTTGGAAGACCAGCGACGGCGGCACCTACTGGGAGAACGTTTCCGATGGCTATTTCGCCACGGCGGCGATCGGCGCCATTGCCGTCGCATCCTCCGATCCCAACGTCATCTATGTCGGTACCGGTGAGACCTGCATCCGCGGCAACGTCTCGCACGGCGATGGCGTCTACAAGTCCACTGACGGCGGGAAGACCTGGGTCAACGTCGGCCTGCGGGACACTCGTCATATCGCCAAGATCCGTATCCATCCCACCAATCCCGATCTCGTCTACGTGGCGGCGCTGGGCCATGCCTTCGGCCCCAACGAGGAGCGCGGCGTCTTCAGATCGTCCGATGGCGGCGCTACCTGGGAGAAGATCCTCTATCGTAGCGAGAACGCCGGGGCCTGCGACCTTACCATGGATCCGCGCAACCCACGGATCCTGTTTGCCGCGATCTGGCAGACGCGGCGCTTTCCCTGGAAGCTGGAGAGCGGCGGCCCCGAATGCGGCCTTTTCCGCTCCACCGATGGCGGCGCCAACTGGACGGAGATCACCCGCAACCATGGCTTGCCGAAAGGGGTGCTGGGGAAGATCGCCGTCGCTGTCTCCCCGGCGCGGCCCGACCGGGTATGGGCGCTGATCGAGGCCAAGGACGGCGCATTGTTCCGCTCGGACGACGGCGGCGAGACCTGGCAACGCCTCTGTGCCGAGCCCAAGCTGCGTCGCCGCGCCTGGTACTACATGCATCTCTACGCCGACCCCCAGGACCCCGAGACCTGCTGGGTGCTGAACCTGGAGGCATGGAAGTCGGTCGATGGCGGCAAGACCTTCGCCGCGGTGCCGACCCCCCACGGCGACAACCACGACCTGTGGATTGATCCCAGGAATCCGCGACGCATGATTGAGGGCAACGACGGGGGCGCCTGCGTCAGCTTCAACGGTGGCGCCTCGTGGTCGACGATCTACAACCAGCCGACCGCGCAGTTCTACCACGTCACCACCGACACGCGGGTGCCCTACCGGATCTACGGCTCGCAGCAGGACAACTCGGCGCTGAGCCTGCCGAGCAGATCCCTGGTCGGCGCGATCGGGGCGAGCGAATGGTTTGTCCCCGGCGGCGGCGAGAGCGGCTACATCGCGGTGCGGCCCGACCTGCCCGATATTATCTATGGCGGCGCCATCGGCAGCGGCTTCGGCAACGGTCTGCTCTGGCGGCACGACCAGGCAACCCAGAGCGACCGCAACATCACCGTCTGGCCGGAAGTCACCGGCATGGGCGAGGGGGCCGACGCGCTCAAGTATCGGTTCCAGTGGACTTTCCCGGTCGAACTTTCTCCACACGACCCATCCGTTCTGTATGTGACCGGGAATCGGGTCTTCCGCTCGACGGATGAGGGAGGCAGCTGGGAGGCGATCAGCCCCGACCTGACCCGCGACGACAAAAGCAAGCAGGCGTCCTCGGGTGGCCCGATCACCAAGGACAACACCGGGGCGGAGGCCTACGATACCATCTTCGCCTTCCGCGAGTCGCCACACCGGCAGGGCCTCTTCTGGGCGGGCACCGACGATGGCCTGGTCCATATCTCCCGCGACAGCGGCGCGACCTGGGAGAACATCACCCCGCCCGACCTGCCCGAGTGGGCGCTGGTGAGCATCATCGAGCCCTCGCCGCACGACGCCGGGACGGCCTACCTTGCCGCCACCTGCTACAAGCTGGACGACTTCCGGCCTTACCTGTTTCGGACCAACGACTACGGCAAGACCTGGAGGATGATCGTCGAGGGCATCCCGGCCCACGAGTTCACGCGCGTCATCCGCGCCGATCCGGATCGGCCCGGGCTGCTCTACGCCGGAACGGAAACCGGGATGTACGTTTCGTTCGATGACGGCGCGCATTGGTCTCGGCTGGGCGGTAATCTGCCGGTGGCGCCGGTCTATGACATGGTGCGTAAGGACGGCGATCTGGCCGTCGCCACGCACGGGCGCTCCTTCTGGATTCTGGAGGACGTGGCGATCCTCCACCAACTCGCCGCCGGGGAAAGGGTCGAGGATCACCCTCGGCTCTTCGCACCGGCCCCGGCTCCGCGCTACCCGACCTTCTCCTGGCCGGAGGGCGAGACGCTCGGCATCGACTATGCCCATACCGGCCCGCTGGTGTTCGGCCTGCGCCGTAAGCAACGCCCCGACGGCCGCATCGAGTCCATGCCCCTGGACGCAGGCGAGAATCCACCTGATGGGTTGGCAGTGCGCTACTGGCTGCCCACCAGGCCGGAGGGTGATATTACCCTGACCTTCCTCGACGAACAGGGCGGCACGATCCGCGGCTTTAGCAGCAAGAAGGAGAAGGCCGAGCCGGCGAGTGAGGAGGAGACAATCGGTGAGGACGCAGCCCTTCAACTTGGACAGGAAGGCGGCGAGGGGGCACCCGCCGGCCTCCCGAGCGAGGAGGAGAAGGCGGAGGAGCAGCAGCCGACCGTAGCCAAGGAGGCGGGCCTGAACCGCTTCATCTGGGACATGCGGGCCGCTCCCGCCCACAAGGTGGAGGGGGACACCGGCATGGCCTTCTTCCTGATCGGTCCAATGGTGCTCCCCGGTCGCTATCAGGTACGCCTGACGTCGGGCGAGCAGTCCTGGACGCAGCCGTTCGAGATCACGCCCGACCCGCGCGGCCACGATACGGCGGAGGACAGGCAGGCCCAGTATGATCTGCTGGTACGGATCAACCGGAAGCTGAGCGAGGCCCATGATGCCGTCAACCAGATCCGCGATGTGACGGGGCAGCTTACTACTTGGAGCAAGCGCATCAAGGGGCAGGAACGCCTCACGGAGGTGGCGAAAGAGGCGGATGCGCTGAAGAAGGCGCTGACGACGATCGAGGAGGCAATCTTCAAGACCGAGCCGGACACCGACCTGCACTACACCGCTACTCTGAAGCTCAGCGGGCGATTGGCGGCGCTGAAGTTCGCGGTAGATTTCAGCAGTTACGCCCCGACCAGGCAGGCCGGGGAGGTCTACGCGGAGTTGGCGGGCAAGCTCGACGCGGAACTGGCACGGCTGCGGGAGGTACTACACACGGATCTAGCGCGGATCAATCAGCAGATTCACGATGCCGATCTGCCCGCGATTGCCCCTCGTCCGCCCGAGGAGGCGACCACCGCGGGCGGCGAGGAACCGCCTGACCGTCAGCCATAGGGCGAAGGCGCCGGCGATCGGTGGCTTATGGATTAGACGCCGATCGCCCGCACCTTGCGCCACTCGGCGCGGGCCGACGCGGTCAACGCCAACGTGGCAGAGAATAACACCGCGACAATCAACCACTCGAAGGAGCCGTTGTGCTGATCGGGATCGACCCCGAAAACGGCCTCGATCCACTCTCTCGTGACCAGAGTGAGAACGAGTAACGCTCCCGCCATGCCGGCCATGCCGGCCTCAAGCCAAAATCGCAACCTCGAAGCTTCCTTCATCAGCGCAATCCTTCCTATTCCGTCGCTAAGATTCGGTGAGGAGCACGTTACTGTATAAGGAGCATATACTTCAGATGCGCCTATCGCCAAGGACCTGAAATGATGACTACCGCACAATCACTTGATGAACTGCTATCGGTCGTCTACGCTCGCCGGCTTTTGGCTTGACGTAGCTTGGTTGTGGCTGGATCCTCTGCCAAGGGTCGAAGATGCACTGCTGAACATTGCGGGTGACGCTTACGCGCACCGTCTCGTACAAAGTCTCCGGCGCTACGGCTATCTACCAGCCGACCAATTGGCGTAGTCTGCTGCTTTCCTCAGCGTGCCCAGACCCAGCCACTCTTCAACGGCCCCTGGTCCCGCCGCCGACCGTGGTATTCCAGGCGCTCAGGGCGTCCCACTCGCTGGGGGAGGCATGGTTCCACTCGAAGAAACTGATCCCGTCGGTATGCCCATCGTGGGCAGCGCGCATAGCGGCCCGGATCTCGGCGGCGGTCGGAAAGCCCTTACCATCCTGGTAGATGTCGAACATCTGCCCGATCGCTTCCACCGGCAAGTGCGGGGAGTGCGCCGCGGCGCGCACCATCCTGATGCTGTCGGCCACGAACCGGTATGCCTGGTCCGCGGTATAGGAGCGGTGCTCCGAGTGCCAGTAGTCCTGGGGCATCACGAGATCCCAGCTCCGCGCCACGGTGCGGAAGGGATAGGTCCGGCCCCAGAAGCTCTGAGGCGCGTAGGTAGTAATGGCCATCAGCCAATCCGGACCAAGCCGGGCGCGCAGGATCTGACCGTAGGCGCGCACATAGGGTTCCTGCATATTCTGCTCCACGTCGGCCATGATGCCGTCCGGTCGGTCGCCCGCCGGCGCCACATAGCGCGCCGTCCGCACCGCGATCGCCACGTCGTGCGGCACGTCGTCCAGGAAGGGATAGATCCAGGCGATTACCGCGATATGGGCGCGGTGGGCCAGGGGGAGCAGCGCAGCCAGGGTAGACGCCCCGTAGAAACCGGAGTGCGTGCTTGCCACCTCGACATAGAGATGGGTGACATGGTTCCGCTTGGCCGTCGCGATCAGCAGGGCCGGCGGTGCGGCGTCCAGAATCGGCGGCGTACACCACATACCCAGACCGCGCACCGGGGCAAGACTTGGCCGACTCGTGCCGCGATCCAGGTTTACGTGGTCGGCGCTGACCCAGCCGGAGGTAGGCGCGCTTACCTGGTACCATGCCTGACCCGTGCTGTCCGTCGCCCATTGGACGACACGGAGCCTCGTGCCGGAGGGCACGATGCGCAACAGCGGGGCAAGCACCGTGGGTCGGCCGCGCAACCGCGCCGCGCCGTCGGCCACACCGTCGGCATGTAGGGCCATCGGCCCATGCGGGCCGGCCGGGTGGGGAGCGACCGGTATCCCTGGGGTGGAAGGACCGGGATTGACGGGCGTGGGCGCCACCAAATCGGCGCGTATCCAGGCATCCATCGTACCCCACAGCCGCACCCGCAACCAGCGGACGCCCACGACTGTGCCGGCGCCGTTCACCTGCACCTCCTGATCGATATCCAGACTGGACAGCACGGCCCCTGCCGGGTGGTCGCGCACTTGTACGTTCCAGTAACGCGTCCACATCAGGGTAGGGGCGAGCGGCCGCGGGTCGAGACGCATGGCATGGGCCGGCGTAGCGTGCGGCGGAAGATCAGGCAGCCGGCTAGCCGGCACGCCCGCGGCAAGGACCAGCGCGACACAGAGCACACGGAAAGCCTGGTACGACAGCACAGCGTCCTCCCTGGCGAGGGTATCCTCGCCCGTCGTGGGTGTCGAATATTCCCTGACCTGGAGTATGGCCCAAATAGAGCAGGACTGTCACGAGGGACAAGGTAGCTGGAGGTATCTGCTCCGAGGGGTGATCAGCCTCCCGATGGGGGGCGAGATGATTTTGCCGTCGGCGAAGACTGCCGTTCCTCGAACGTAGGTGCGTACAATGTGTCCACGCACCGCTTTGCCGATATAGGCGCTGCGCTTGTGGCGATAAAAGAGATCGGCTGCCCGCAAAGTGCTCGCTGCGTCCGGGTCCACCAGCGCCAGGTCGGCATCGTAGCCAACCGCGATTTCGCCCTTGCCCGCGATCTTGAATCGACGCGCCGCGTTGCCCGCCGTGATGGCGGCAATGGTTGGTAGGGGAAGGCCGCGCCGGCCGTAACCATGCTCCAGGAGCAATGAACGGGTTGACTGACAACCGGAAATGCCGCCCATGAAGGCGAAAAAGTTGCTGTCTGTTTCGTCGCCGACCGAACACGCCGAATGGTCGGACGCCACGATGCCCAGGGAACCGGCTCGGATGTGCTCCCAGAGCCGATCCGGTTCCGGGGCGGCGCGCAACGGCGGGGCGCACTTGCCGAGCACCCCGAGTTCTTCGATATCGTCCTCGGTGAACACAAGATACTGCGGGCACGTCTCGCCGCTTACATTCACCCCGCGCGCCCGCGCCGCCGCGATGAGCGCCACGCCTTTAGCCGTGGTGACGTGTACGATATGCAGCGGACAGTGTGTTTCCTCGGCAAACAGCAGCGCCCGCCTAATGGCCTCGTTCTCCGCGATGGGGGGCCGCGAGGCAATGAAATCGCGTGGGCCGGTGCGTCCGGCCGCAATCGCTTGCGCCGTCAATTGCTGTGTGATCTGCTCGTTTTCGGCGTGTACCGCCATCAGGCAGCCCAACTCGGCGCAGCGGGCCATCCCCTCGTACAGGGTCAAGTCGTCGACGGCCGGGAAATCCTCCGTCCCATTCGCCATGAATGCCTTGAAGCCGACCACCCCGCGGGCCGCCAGTTCCTCCAGCCGCCCCAGGTTGCCGGGAACCAGCCCACCCCAAAACGCGAAATCCACCAACGAGGATCCCTGTACCGCGGCGAGTTTTTGGTCGAAGCTTTTGCCGTCAACGGTCGTGGGTACGCAATCAAGCGGCATATCGAACACCAACGTCATGCCGCCTGCGGCCAATGCCCGAGAGCCCGCGCCAAAACCCTCCCACGCGGTATGTCCCGGTTCCTGGAAATGGACATGGGGATCCACGCCGCCCGGAAAAACGCAGAGATTGCTCGCATCGACCTCCGCGGCGCCGCTTTCCGCGATGTCGGCGCCCAACTCGACGATCACGCTGCCGGCCACGGCAACATCGCTTCGGACCATGCGGTCACCGGTAATGACCTGTCCGTTCCGAATGATCAGATCAAAGGTAGTCATACCATTGCCGGCCGGCCTCCACCCTTTTACACTTCATTCCTTGGGCGATCAGCGTGAGCGAGGGAAGTGTACATGAAGCTATTGATGATCAATCCGAACGGTCTGGAACTGGACACCGGCGCGATCAATGCCGCGGCCCGCCGCTACGCGAATCCTTCTACCGAAATTAGTACTGTACATCCTCCCCGCGATGCCCAGGTACTGGGCGGGTATGGCGCGGTGGCGCGGGACACGGAAGCGGTGCTGCACCTGGTGCGCGCATGCCGCACCGAGTTTGATGCCTTTGTGATCGCCTGCTTTGAGGACCCCGGACTCTACGCGGCACGTGAGGCGGTCGACGTTCCGGTCCTCGGCATCGCCGAATCCGCCATGCTTATGGCTTGTACCCTCGGTCATACCTTCTCCATCGTCACCATGCCGGCGCGCTACCGGCCGATTACCACGAACTTGGTCCGGCTGTATGGCCTGGAGCACCGCTGCGCCTCGGTACGAACCGTCGATCTTCCGGACGATATTGACCCGGACAATGACGCGGTAACACAGGCGATTCTGGCGGGGGAAGGGCAACGTGCCCTTGAGGAGGACGGCGCCGAAGTGCTGGTGCTGGGCTGCGGCAAGCTGTCGCGCTTCGACAAGCCACTGGAACATGAACTGGGTGTACCGGTGCTGGACGGCGTGGCGTGCGCGGTGAAGCTGGCCGAGGCGTCCGTGGGCTATGGACTGCGAACCAGCAAACGGCTTGGCTTTGCCGCGCCGAGTTCCGATAGGCAGGGTAACCAGGCGGAGGCAACAGACCGTGCGCGGTCGGAAAGCCGGCCTGGCGCGTGGTCGCCCCGGGCCGGGATACGGCGCGCCGTGGATTAATAGCCACGGTAGCCGTCGACTCCCTTGAGGCGCAGCAGCAAGCCGGCCAGGAAGGTGAGCAGGATCGTGCCCGCCGTGCGGGAGGTAAGGTTGCGGAAGTCCACGCTGGGATTCATCTCGACCAGGTCCATCATGCCAACCATCGGGTGCCGGCCAAGCGTGAATACGGATTCCAGCAGATCAACGGCGCTGAGGCCGTCCGGCGTGATGCTGCCGCTCGCCCCCAGGCAGTAGATCTGTGAGAGCGAATCCAGATCCACGCTGACATAGATCTCTTGCGTGTCGCGCGCGGCGATCTCGATTGCTTCGGCCAGGACCTCTTCCATGCCGCGCTTGCGGATGGTGCGAGCGGAATAGATAGTAATCCCTTGCTCTTCCGCCCAGCGCTTATAGCGGCTCGAATTCATGAAGCCATGGATGCCCAACTGCACGATATTGGTAGCCGCCACATTGGGACAGGTCTGGATGATGCCGCGAATGGGCGTTCCGTTCAGCGGCCCACCCTCCTCGAACGCCCGCACATCATTGTGGGCATCGAAATGGATCATGCCGATACGCCGATCCGGGCGTGTTTTACTGAAGGCGCGCACCAGGGGCGCGGAGACGGAGTGATCCCCACCAATCGCCAGCGGTACGCATTGGGGCTGCTCGGTCAGGAGGTCGATCAACGCCTCCTCAATACGGGCGAGGCTCTGCCAAACATCGGTTGAGGTAATCTGAATGTCACCCAGATCGCGCACCACAAGGTCTTGAATGTCCACGTCGTAATCGGGACTGTAGGTCGTATTCTCGATGAAGCTGTTGCGAATAGCGTTGGCGGCTTCCCAGCTGGCGGTCGGCCGTGCCGTACCGCTGCTGAAGGGAGCCGAGATCATGCCCGCATCGATCGGTGTGTGTCCATCCCAGGGCGCCATCCAGTTGGAGATGCGATGGTCGTGCGTATCCTCCCAGGGGGTATAATGCCGCAACGTTTGGGGAACCAGATGACGAATCAAGCGGAGAACCCTCCCGAATCTATTTACCGTGGTACCCTAAGTCCAGCGGTGACCGCACTAAGTTGTGGTGCCGGCTGGAGGGGCCCGCCGTGCTGGACATGTCGCTCGAACGCACCATCCGCAACCAATGGCATGGTATCGCGGAGATGGCTGAGCAGCTTATTGATTTTATCAAAGCGCGCCGTGCCAAAGCTCGCCCAAAGGCTGAGTTGATTACCAGCGTTGCGCGGGCCATCGATTGGGCGGACGATGCGATCGCCCAAACCACGGTCCTTATCGCCCAATTTGATAATGAGATGGCCAGGATTGCAGAGTTCGATCCGCCGGCTTCGGATCAGCAATTAGCATCACTTGGAGAAATACGAAAGCAATTGCAGGATCAAGCATCTATCATACGGGCTCAACGTGAACAATGGTTTGAGTACATGGTGCAATTCAACCCGGAGGATGCATGGGTATGGACACCGGAAGGCGCGGCATCCCTCCGAAGGGCGGAAGCCTCCGTAGCCGCGGGCCGTGTAATCAGTTACCAAAGCGACGAGGAGTTCTTGGCCGCGCTCAAGTGCATCCACACTGATGCCCACGCGTGATGTAACCGAAGACTTCCTACGTGACTTCGCGCGACTTACCTCAGCACAGCGCGCCGCGTTTCTTGCCGCGCTTGAGGATTTCATCGCCGATTGCGACTCCGGTCGATTTCGCGCGGCCTTGCGCGTCCACAAGTTGAAGGATAGGGATGCCTGGTCCATGACCTGGGCTCGTGATGGTCGGGCACTATTCCAATACGGTGAATCACAACTGCCAGGCAAACGCCACATTATCTGGCCGGCAATCGGCTCGCACGAGATCTACAAGGGCTGAGGCAGCAATAGCGGGCAGCCTTATTCTTGGGTGTTTCGCCACGGCCGTGGAAGCCATATCCCGCCTGAAATTCGGGCTCCCAGAGGGAGTAGGTACTCCCTCTGGGAGCCCTCACGATCAGGACTTATACATCGGATAGAAGTCGAACGTGTTGCCGTAGGTCGGATTGCTGTAGAACCCGTGCAGGGCGGCACGATAGACCTGCTGGTAGGAGGTGTCCGAGATAAAGGTCGCCGCTGGATCGGTAATGGCGAGAATGGTTTGGATTTTGTTGAACAGCACCTGCTGCGCGGCGGCATTGGTAGTGACCGCCGCCTTGGCCAGCAGCGCATCCACTTGCTTATTGGAGTAGAGACCCATATTCACGGCGCCGCCGAGGTTGCCCTTGGTGTGATAGAGCGGTGTAATCACATCGATCGGATCGCTGTAGTCCGGGAACCAGTTCGTGGCCCAGAGATTTGGGCGCTGAGATGCCGGCTCGTTGCCGCCCTCGGCGTTATTAATTGTTGAACTGTCCTTGCCGACGATTTGCACGGTGATCCCGATCTGGCCCAACTGGCCCTGGGTAATCAGCGCGATCTGTTTCGCCAGTTGGTCATTCGAGATGTACCACAGGGTGACCTTCGTGCCGGCCTTCACGCCCGCCTGCGCGAACAGCTGCTTGGCCTTGGCTAGATCGGTGTGATACATGGGCAGGCTGTTGTCGTGCCCGTAAATCGTATGAGCGATCGGTCCCTGGGCTTGCACCGCGAAGCCCTTGAGAAATTGCTTGTTCATGGCATCGTAATCAAACGCATAGGCAAGCGCCTGCCGCGCCAACGGGCCGGCAAACGGCCCGGATACGGTGGGAATCAGCAACTCCTGCAGGACACCGGGCGAAAGATCGACCTTGAGTTGCGGGTTCTTTTGCAGGGCGATAAGGTTCTGGGGGGAGAAGAAGAGCGTCAGATCAACATCGCCCTTTTCGATCAGTTCACGTCGGGTCTGCTCTTCCGGTACATAGGTCATGACAACGCGGCTGACATGTTTACCGCTCCAGCCACCCCAATACTGGTTGAACTTGACCAGGGTGACGCTGGTATTGGTAACCGCGCTCTGGATCATGTAGGGGCCGCTGCCCGCGTCATGGCTGACCAGCCACGCCTGGCCCGCATCATTCTTCACCGTATGGGCCTTGATCGCCGCTGGGCTCACGATCCAATTGGCCCATTGCGAGCTCATCGCGGCCAACAGCCTGGGTGCCGCTTCGGTCAGATCAAACTCGATCTTGTATGGGCCAAGGATCTTGATGCTCTTCTGGTTCATGAACTGGCCCAGAATAAACGCGGGGCCTTGATTGAGCGTCAGCAAGCGATCGATGCTGAATTGGACGGCCGAAGCGTTGAACAGCGTGCCGTCGTGAAAATGAACACCCTTGCGTAGATTGAAGGTCCAGACGGTTTTAGCGGCATTCGACGACCAGCTGGTCGCCAGATCGCCCTCGTACACCGAGGTGTTGCTCCCCTTCAGCCGCACCAAGGAGTCATAGCAATTGCGGAAAATAACCGGCGCGACCTGACCATACTGCGTACCGGGATCGTAGCTGGGATCCCATTCATAATTGGCCACATAGAGCGTGTTCACGGCGGTTGCCGCTTGGGTCGTCACCGCGCGCAGGGAACAGGGCACGAGTGAGGCGAGGAGCGCCGCGGTGAGCGCCAGCGGAGTACGGAAACGTCTTCCTAATGCCATCAGCTATGTTCCTTTCCGTGGATGAATGATCGATACGGTTATGACGCAACAGCCGGGGTGGTTCGGTTGCCGAGCGGACTCCGTCCACCCTTGCGCACCTTCGCGGGAGGCGAGGGTCCCGGCGCGATCGCGAGCCGGCGCCGAGCTGACGATCTTCTAGCGCACATGTCGTGACCCCTGCATTTCGCCCAGCGCGTCACCCAGCAAATTGAAACCGAGCACCGCCAGCACGATGGCAAGCCCTGGGAAAGCGCCGACCCACCAATCGCTGCGGAGATAGGGCTGTGCATCATTAATCATCAGTCCCCAATCAGGTTCGGGCTGCTGCACGCCAAGGCCGATAAAGCTCAAGCTTGACGCGGCGAGCAGAGCATAGCCCAGGTCGAGGCTGATCTGGACAAGCAGCGGACCCGTGGTATTGGGCAAAAGGTGTCGCCAGAGGATGCGGAAGGCCGGCACCCCCGATGCCTTTGCGGCTTCGATGTATTCGCGCTCGCGCAGGGCCAGGACTTGCCCCCGGATCAACCTGGCATACCAGGGCCACCACAGTACGGTGAGGGCAAGCATGGTATGCGACAAGCTTGGTCCGAGAATCGCCGCGATGGCGATCGCCAGGACGAGGACCGGAAAGGCCAGAAAGATATCGGTGATCCGCATCAAGAGTTCATCGATCCACCCCCCGGCATAGCCCGAGATCAGGCCGATCAGCGTGCCGACCGTCGCGCCGATCCCCACAACCACCAGGATGACCTCAACCGCGGTACCGGATCCGGCCAGCACCCGGCTGAAGACGTCGCGTCCAACCTCGTCCGTACCGAAGAGATGCTGCAATGATGGGGCGCTAAAGGCGGATCCGTAATCGGGTAGGGTGGGTGAGTATGGCGCGACCACGCGCCCGATCAGCGCCTCGACCAGCACGATGAGCACCAACAACGTCCCTACGATGTTGATCGGATTGGCCCACAAGGGCGCCGGCATACGGAAGCGGCGCCGGTGTGTGGCGCCGATCCCATCACCGTCATCGGTATCCACCCGCTCATCCCCTCGCGGCACGGTCATTCAGCCTCTTCCTCTCTCCCTCACTGGTCGGCTTTAGCGAAAACGGATCCGTGGATCGGCGACGAGATAGCTCACATCCACCACCAGATTGATCACTACGTAAAGAGCGGCGATAACAGTGGTTACGCCGAGGACGGGCGCGTAGTCCGCGGCGACGACCGACTGGACCAGGTAAAGGCCGATGCCCGGCCAGGCAAACACCGTCTCGACCAGGATCGTGCTGCCCAGAAGGGCCCCAAACTGTAGACCGATGGTGGTAAGGGTCGAGAGAATGGCGTTGCGCAGCGCGTGGCGCCAGATCACCGTGCCGCGTCGCAGACCCTTGGCGCGGGCGGTACGAATGTAATCCTGCGCCAGGACGTCTCCCAGGCTGTTTCGGGTCATCCGGGTGATCGAGGCAAGGACGCTGAAGCCGAGCACGACGGCGGGCAGGAGGAGATGCCAGGCGGCATTGATCAAAAGATCCAGGTTGCCGGCGAGTAGGCTATCGACCAGATAGAAGCCGGTGACGGTTGGGGGCGGGGTAACTCCCATGTCGAGGCGCCCTGTCGAGGGCAACCAGCCCAGCTGATCATAGAATACATATTGGGCGACCAGTCCCAGCAGGAACACGGGCACCGCCAGGCCGGACACCGCGATCAAGCGGGCCGCGGCATCGATCGGGCCGTCTCGATACACCGCCGCGAGCACGCCCAGCCCGATGCCGCCGATCACGGCAAAGAGCATCGCGGCAATCACCAGTTCGAGGGTCGCGGGAAGGTAGTGGCTCAAATCGGCGCTCACGGCATGCTGAGAATGGATCGATACGCCGAAATCGCCGTGCAGTGCTTCCTTAAGATAGTAGAAATATTGCACCGGCAATGGCTGATCGAGGCCAAACCGATGCCTGAACGTGAGAATTTGGGCTGGGGTTGCGTGTGGGCCCGCCAGGAGTTGCGCCGGATCGGTGCCCGTGCCGTGGAGCAAGACGAAGGTAAGCGCCGTCACCGCGATAATAACCGCCAACAAGAAAGCGATGCGACGCAGAATGAGCGGGAGCAAAGTCACATCCTTTCGACGAGCGGTGAACCGTGCTGTGCGCTACCCCTATGGCCGGACCTTCGAGGTAGCTTCGGGCTGGTCGGGCATGCCGCGGGCGAGGGCGGGCAGCGACGAGTTGTCGGGAAGAGCGGCCACCGCCTAGTCGGCTTCCAGCTCGGAGGAGGGGTGTCCAAAGTACCCGTTTCGGGCGATCTTGCCATCTTCCTCTCGGCGGCTCTCTATGAAGAACCGGTAGCGGTCGGCGCGATGAAACACCTCAACGTACTCAACGGCGCGTTCCAGCCGGTCATAGGTCACGCTCTCGACGCGAATCAAGGAGACGCCAGGGCCGATGGCCAGGAGCGAACTGGTTTCGTGGATGGCAGGGCAAACTTCGAAATAACTCTCGGCGCGCTGCATGACGCAACCATATTGTTCCTCAAGTAGGTGATACAGCGAGCGATCTTCAAGGTTGCATGCTTCCAGATTGGGAAACAGCGCCCCAGGGAGCCAGGAGCGCAACAGCGCCGCCGGCTCTCGATCGAGAGAGCAGCGACGCTGGAGGAAGACTACCGGCTCAGTTTCGGCCATGCCGAGCCGCGCGGCGATATCCTTGGGAGGGTAGCGCACATCCAGGCAGAGCACCTCCACGGAGACTGCGAGGTTCGTCTCATGCATGGCGTCGGTAAAGCTGGAAAGCGAAGCGATCTTCTGAGCAATCTTGCGCCGACACACAAAGGTGCCGCGCCTCGTCCGGCGCTCGATGTACCCCTGCTGGGCCAGTTCGCCCAGGGCCTGACGAATGGGCGCCAGGCTCACCCCGAACTGCCGGGCATATTCACCTTCGGTCGGTAGTTGCGACCCAGGCGGCAGATGGCCCGACAGGATTTGGTCGAGCAGCATCTTCTTGAACTGATAATGGATCGGAACCCGGCTCCGGCGATCCAGCATCGTCGACGATCCGCTCACTAGAGGCCGGATAATGATTTCTTATAATAAACACGCCATCATGCCCTGTCAAGAGGCGCATCCTTCCCTGGGTTTTTACCGAGCCTTGATGGGCGGCCGATC
>JAICHN010000077.1 GCA_025924845.1 Chloroflexota bacterium
ACGCGGGCGACCTACAGATCACCGGATCGAATTGGCGGGGCATCAATAAGGAGACCGAGCGTGTGTTGCAGGAACACGGCGGGGCGACGCTACGGGATCTGGCGGTGAATCTGCGCATTACTCTCACCACTCCGGTCGGAGAAACCCTCTGCGAGATCCCCTTTGCTCGACAAGGAGATCCCATCATTCCCGAGAAGAGCACGCTCCAGGGTGTCATGGCATGGCTGATCACGGGGAAAATGAATCCTGCCCTCCTTGAGGAGGATAGGATGACGGTCGTAAGCGGCGCCGCTCTCTTGGGATCCTACATGCTACAGAAGCCGGTAGCGGAACTGCATTTTGATTAACCAGACCTTTCGTATAAGAAAATGTCGGAGTATCTACAAATGAAGAGGATCACGCTGCGCGAGGAACTTGCGGGTAGTGCATGGTGTGACGGCACTGAAAGGCATAACGGTATGCGAACGGCATACGGCAGGCATAAGGCTTTACCTATAAAGGGAAACTTGCGTCCAGCCGGACTCAGACAGCCTACGTCGATGACGGAGCGGCAACCCAGCCTACAAATAATACGCTCAGCTTCGCCGGCACCTTTAGCGACAAGACGGGCGCCAACACCGGCACGCTCAGTATCAACGGCACTGACCGCGCGGTGCCCGGCGCCTGAACCAGCCGCTGCCACCCGGCTAGGGAAGAGGCGCCTGCGATTGCAGGCGCCTCGCGAGCGACATCTCAAAGCTCCACCGACCGGCCCGTTTGGCGGGATGTCTCGGCCGCGATCGCAATGGCGACCGAGCGAATCCCATCCTCCCCCGTCACGGCGGCCGGCCGGTCGCCGGCCATCCGGCTTGCCCAATCCTCGATTTCCAGGGCGTAGGCGTCGCGGAACCGGTCAAGCCAATGATGGGCCATGGTATGCGCGATAGAGGTAGGGTGCAGCACATGCACCGGATAGCGGCTCTGGTCGCCGATCCGCACCGCGCCCTCCGTGCCCACGACCTCGGTACGGATGTCATAGCCATAGAGGGCGCGGCGGTAGATCTCCACCGTGCCGACCGTGCCGTTCTGGAAGGTGAGCGTGGCCAGGCCGAGATCGACCGGCTGCACGTCGGCCAGGTCGTGGCAGGCCAGCAGGGCGCCGGAGGCGGATACCGTGCGAACCTCGTCGCCCATCAGCCAGCGGGCCAGATCAAAATCATGAATCCCGGAGTCGAGAAAAATGCTGCCCGCGCCCGGCGAGGAAAAGTAGGCGCGTGGCGGCGGCTCCGCGTCGCGGCTGACGGCGGTGAAGAGGACCGGGCGGCCAATCTCGCCCCGCTCGATCGCCTCATATGCTTCCCGATAGCTCGGATCGTAGCGGCGCATGAAGCCGATTTGCAAACGGACCCCGGCTCGGTTCACCGCTTCAACCGCCGCTCGGGCCTCCTCGATGGTTGGGGCAAGCGGCTTCTCGCAGAACACATCTTTGCCCCGATCCGCCGCGGCGATGGTGAGGGACGCATGAGTGTCGGCGCCGGTCACAATGATCACGGCCTGGATATCGGGCCGCTCAATCAGTTGATACGGATCGGTAGACCAATCGCAGCCCAGATCCCGTCCCACCGCTTCCGCCGCCGTCGCGTTGACATCGGCTACCGCGACAAGCCGCCCCTTTCCACCCAGCCGCGCCACGTTCTCCGCGTGGCGGCGCCCCAGTAGGCCCACGCCGATCACTCCTATGCCGAGCGTCATCTCCTTAACCCCGCCTTTCCGCGCACGACTATTCGTATGTCCCTGATAGTATGTCATACATGAGGGGGATCCCGGCGGGGCACTGCTCCCGCCGATCGTGCCGTAAAAGCGCTTGGTGTGAGGATGATCGCAAATACGACGTGAAGCGTAACCGTACTCTGTAATGTCCGAATATGGGTCACTGGACCCTGAGCGAACGGGGCGCCACATAGGATGCTGACTGGCAGGAGTTCGCATCTACGGGATATGGTCACTGAGTAGCTGGAGGCAGCGGGAAGTATGCCGCGAACCGGCGGAAATGATAGTCGCTCTCATCCTGCGCCCGTGGTGGGTGACCTGCAAACAGTGCGGTCAGTAGGATGGCTAGTTCGTCTGCCGGCAGCCAGCCGGCGCCATATCGCTGCACACGCAGCCGAAGCACTACTTCCCCCTCATCTATACCGGCGACAACCTCCGCCCAGATCTCGGCGTAGAGACCATCGGCGCTGGTATACCGGCGTAAGAGCCCGTCAGCGGCTGCAAGGGCCTCTTCGCGCAGGCGTGTCAGGTCGTCGGCTTCCCGCTGCAATCGGGTCCGCTGGTCATCGGCAGCGAGTTCCGCATAGTCCTCATCTGTCGGATAGAGGCGTTCTGCCTGTTCCAGGGCGATGGCCTGGTTGTACGCATCCTCGCGGCTATCCGCCCGATGGATTCCGGCGGCGAGCAGCCAGACTATCTCCCGTTCATGGTTATATCAGGTGATGGCGCGGTAGCGCCCGGCGTGCAGCGATGCACACACCCGCTGCTGCAGCCCGGCGATCACCTCGCCCGATGCCGGTGCCTCGGCGCGTAACTCGGTGAACTTCTCGATGATCGCGGCAGCAGCCTCCATCCCGAGGTCCGCCAGGTCGGCCTCACACCTGGCCGTGATGCGCAGTCGCGTCACGCCTGTTCAGCCGGCGTCGGTCGCCGCCTTCCGCTGCCGGCGGAGACGCGCTAGCACCTCACGTGGCTCGCCTCCATGCCTTTCGGCGGGTCGACCCCGCGCAAGAAGACGCGCCATGGATAGCTCGGCGGCGGCAAGTGCGCGCTCATCAGAGTCAGGAGGCGATTTGAGGAAACAATGGGCCACGTCAAGATACCGCTTGTAGTCATCGGAGCGCCGCTGGACGTATAGCATCACCGCATTGTCATCGTCGGCAAAGGGGTCAACGACATCGGAGGCGACATCCACCAGGAGGTAGGCCCTGGCGGCCTGCTCCGGTGCCCACGCGCGCAGGAGATCGCTCAACTGCCTCGACGGGTCGTCAGTCGGTGCGACCGGCACGATCACAACCAGAAGATGTCCATCCCCTTCGGGGGAGGATACCTGCGGACTTGACAGATGTCGTAGCACCAGTCGCGCCCCCGGGAAGGCGGCAGAGATCCGGCAATGCAGATCCTCCAGAAGCGGCACGATCTGTGGATGTTTACCGAGGAAGGATGCCGTGCGCTTGCGCTGGACCCATTCGTACTGCCCGTTGAGCACGGCGCCGGATACTGCCGCCTGGTCGAACTCGGCGCTCATGGCTCGTTCCTCCGCTCGCTGAATAAGATGCGTCTCACCACAATAGTACCCCATTCGCCGTCCCAAGATACATTGCTGTCCTACCTCATGCACGGCCGGTCAGAGGTGAAGGCCCAGAGGCGCTGGAGTGAAAATAGTCCATCTTCATCCCCGGTGCCGGCCCCCCGGCTATGCCTAGCTCGTATGGACCGCAGTCGCGGCGAAGCGTACCATGACACTTTAGTAGTAGGATCAAGAGTAACAAGTAAGCGAGGTGGCAACAGATGACGAGCGAGGAACACGTTCTCTCTCCTGCCGGCGGTCGGCGAACTCGTGCCCGGATCGGCCTCTGCAGCGTCGGCCTGGCCGCGTACTGGCCGCAGTTTCCCGGCCTGAAGGAACGCCTGGAGGGCTATGCCGCGCAAGTGGCCGCGCGGGTCGAGCGCTGGGCCGATGTATACTCGGTCGGTCTGGTCGATGACGCCGAGGGCGCTCGCTTGGCCGGTGAGCGTTTGGCCCGCGAAGGAGTGGATCTGATCCTGCTCCACACCGCGACCTACGCCACCTCCTCGCAGGTATTGCCGATCGCGCAGCGTGCGGGAGTCCCGGTGCTGGTGCTCAATCTGCAGCCCGTGCCGGCCTTGGACTACGCCCATACGGACACCGGAGAGTGGTTGGCCAATTGCTCTGCCTGCTGCGCGCCCGAACTGGCCGGAGCCTTTAGCCGGGCGCGCATTCCCTATCAGGTAATCTCCGGCATCCTCACCGATGACGACCAGAGCCGCGCCTGGTGGGAGATCGAAAGTTGGTGCCGCGCGGCGGGAGCGGTTCGCGCCCTGCGCGAGAGTCGCATCGGTTTCCTCGGTCATACCTATCCCGGCATGCTGGATCTCTATGCGGACTTCACTCAGCATCACGCGCAACTTGGCGTGCATGTCGAGGTACTGGAGATGGACGATTTGCTGGAGTGCGTGGAAGCGGTCACCGACCCGGAACTGGCGGCGGTGCTGGCCGAAACTCGCACCCAATTCGATCTGGACGACTCGGTAGGGGACGAAGCGCTGCACTGGCCGGTGCGCGTGGCGGCGGGGATGGATCGCCTGGTCGACGCGGCGCGTCTGGATGGATTGGCTTACTACTATCGGGGACGGGGCGAACTGGAGCGTCTGGGCGCGGCGCTGATCCTGGGCGGATCACGACTGACCGGGCGCGGCATCCCCTGCGCGGGCGAGGGAGATTTAAAGAACGCCGTTGCCATGCTGCTGATGGACCGCCTCGGGGCGGGTGGCTCGTTCACGGAGTTCTACGCCATGGACCTTGCCGAGGGCTTCGTGCTGATGGGGCACGACGGTCCCGGCCATGTGGCGATCAGCGACCACCGCCCCATTCTACGCGGACTTGGCCTGTACCACGGCAAGGCGGGCAGCGGTATCTCGGTCGAGTTTCGCGTGAAGACCGGGCCGGTCACCATCCTCGGTTTGACCCAGACGGTGGACGGCCGGCTCAAGCTCCTGGCGGCGGAGGGTGAGACGCTACCAGGGGAGATTCTGCGCATCGGGAACACCAATAGCCGAGTGCGCTTTCCTCTGCCGGCCGACCAGTTCATCGACCGCTGGTGCGCGGAGGGTCCGACCCACCATGTAGCGCTCGGCATCGGGCGGCAAGCGGCGGCGCTCCGCAAAGTAGGCCAGTTGCTGGGTCTGGAGACGGTGGTGGTTTGCTGAGCGTACCCGTGAGCAAGGCATACCCCAGCGTGCCCGCCTGCACGGCCTCGGCGGCGCCGCGAGCCATCGCTCGGGCTTGCCCAAGATCGACATTCGGCAGATCGAGCTTTCGCAGCCCCATGAGCAACTCTACCCCCATCAACTTGGTGCGGATCTGCCGCACCATGGCCTGGAGAACCTCGTCGTGCCGCTCGACGCGATCGATGCGAAACCCGACCTGTCGGAGATAGGCTTCATACTCGGCGAGCGGCCGGGCATCGGCGATGCAGGCGATCCAGGCGAGTAGACCGTCCAACTCGCGTGGCAGTGACCCGCTTCGGGTCAGATCGCTCAAGCCAACCCTACCACCCGGCCGCAACACGCGTGCAAGTTCGCGGGCGGCGGTGGGCTTGTCCGGGAAGGTACAGAAGGCGCATTCGCAGATCACCACGTCAAAGCTCTCGTCCGGGAACGGCAAGCAGTCCGCGTCGCCCGCGACAAATTGCATCGGCGCTGTCACCCCGGATCGCGCGGCGGCATCCCGTGCGGCGGCAACATTCGCCTCGCTGAGATCGACACCCGTGACCTCGCAGTTGAAGCGGCTCGCCAGGTGGATCGCCGAGGCTCCAGTCCCCGCCGCCACGTCCAGCACCCGCGTCCCGTGCTCCAGACCTAACAGGATGCCCAGGCGCTCGGTCAGCACCAGGCCGCCCGGATGGTAGGAGTCGCCCAGCAGGAAGCGTGCCCAGTCGCTGCCGTAGGCGGTAGCGCAGCAGCGTTTTGCCTCTTCAGCGGTGGGGGTGTCGCCGGTAGGCGTCATGGCCGATCGATCCTCCCTGGCCGCGTCGGCTGCTGGGGCCGGTGCGTAGCGGCGTCAAAATGAAACGTAATCGGCTCCGGTTCGTAGGGCAGGCCCGCGCGCCGCGCCCGCGCGCCGGCGCGCTGACGGGCGGTGAGTTGAGCGCGCGCCTGCTCTCGGTAGCCGAGGGTGTTGTAGGCGCAGAAGGGAATCTGCTTACCGCCCGGCAGCAGGAACTCCTTGCAGCACTTCATCAGGTTTTTCTGATTGAAGGTCCACGGATCCATGAAGTCTTGCAGCATGATCATGAACATGTGGTCGGCTAGCGCGCCGAAATTCAGTCCCTCTGGGATGCCGCAGGCGGCACAGGTCAGTCGGAACTCTCCGGCTGCTTTCGCCGAGCCGGGCACCGCCGAGGAGGACCACAGCCCTTCCAGCGCCGTCTTGATCTCACCGCCCAGGTCCGGGGCGACCCGATTGGTCAGGTAATCCAGATAGTCATCGACGTTGAGTACCCTCGGCAACGGCGTCACCGTCTCTCCGTCGACATACGCGTAGGTCACCGAGTTGCAGGTAGGGAAGCAGCAAGGCACCGGAATGAAATCGGCCACGGTGAACAGCCCAATTGTCTGCTCCTCGATCCAGGTCAGCACGTCGGGAATGGTGACCCGTTGCAGCGGATCATGGGCGCCGTGCCGGCCGGCATGAAAGGCAGGCTGGAAATTGATGCCCTTGACGGCAGGATGCTCCAGCCCGAACCGTACGATGTGGCCTACTTCGTGATCGTTGACTCCTCGCTCGATAGCCGGCACCAGGACCACGGAGCAGCCGATGGCGGCCAGCCGATCCAGGGCACGCAACTTCTCCGGCAGGATATCCGGCTCGGCTCGGATCAGCTCGTAGGTACGGCGCTCGAAGCCGTCGAATTGGAAGTAGATGGCGGGGCGTAACTCGGCCAATTGCTCCAGGAATGCGTCATCGTTGGCGATGCGTTTGCCGTTGGTATTGATCATGACGTGGCCGATGTCGCGCGCCCTGGCGGCACGGATCATGGGGATGATCTGGGGGTGAATGGTGGGCTCACCACCGGAGAACTGCACTACCTCCGGGTATCCCTCGGTGCGCACGAAGTCGTCCAGGATCCCCTCGACCTCATCCAGCGTCAGTGCAAAGCCGGCGCCCGCGTTGGCGAAGCAGAGCGGGCAGTCCATGTTGCAGGCGCTGTTCACCTCGATGATCCCCAGGCAGGCATGTTGCTGATGGTCAGGACAGAGTCCGCAGTCGTGGGGACAGCCGTGCTCGACGGCGCTGTTGAAGGCCAGGGGGATACTGCCCGGCTTGTTGAAGCGGGCGGCAGCGAGGTATGCCTGGGCATCGCCGTAGACCAACGCCTCCACCACTCCGTGGTCGGGGCAGCGCTTACGCATGATCACCTTGTTGTCGCGCAAGAGGATCTGGGCATCGATCACGCGTCGGCACTCCAGGCAGATAGAGCGCGTCAACTCGAAGAAGATCGCGTCACGGTCGAGCTTCATCTGTCCATTGGGCGCCGGTGTGGTCTCCAACATGCTGCCTGACTCCCCTCATACTCATCAGTCGAATCTCGTGGCCCGGCTTTAGCGAACGCGATGCGCCAGGGTACGCAGCGCCGGCCTGGTCAGTCTGTATGGCGGCCACTGGCCATAAAAGCCCAGTGCCGCTTGCTGGACCGCCATGGACAGGGTCGGATAGACGTGAATTGTGCCCGCCAGCGCACGGACACCCAAGCCCCGCCGCATGGCCAGGGTGATCTCCTGGATCAGCTCGCCCGCCCGCGGCCCCACGATATGGGCGCCCAGGATCCGACCGCGCCAGGGCGTGGCAATCAGTTTGACGAATCCTTCCGCCTGCCCTTCCGCCAGGGCACGGTCGGTATGGGCGAAGCCGGCCCGCAGTATCAGTACCTTGCCGTGCGCCCGCCGCGCTTCGGCCTCGGTAAGGCCGATTCGGGCCACCTCCGGATCGGTAAAGGTGGTCCAGGGCATGGGGTCCGGGTGCGACTTGCGCTTAGCCCAGGGAAAGAGGGCGTTGCGCACCGCTGTTGTCGCCTGGAAGCCGGCCGCGTGCGTGAACCGGTAGGGACCGGTCACGTCCCCGCAGGCGAAGATATGCGGTACGCTGGTCTGCAGGTAGGCGTCGATGGTAATGCCCTGTTTCAGGTCGTACCGCACCCCCGCCTGTTCCAGCCCCAGCCCCGCCACATTAGGACGGCGTCCCAGGGCTAACAACAACCGGTCGCAGCGCAGGCCCCCCTCACCAGCCTCGCCGGCATAGCGCACCTGAAGCCCCTGGTCGGCACGCCCCACTCCCACCAATCTACTCCGTCGCACGACGATCCCCTCGCGAGTGAAGAGATCTTCCACCGCGCGCTGGATCTCGTCATCCTCGCGAGGCAGCAACCCTCGCTCTCCGGCCAGCACCGTCACCGCCGAGCCGAGCCGGCGGAATGCCTGGGCCATCTCCACGCCCAGCGGCCCGCCTCCGGCTACGATCAGATGCGCGGGCAACTCACGCAGGCCGAAGATCGTCTCGTTGGTGAGGTAGCCGCTGTCCTGGAGTCCGTCGGTGTCCGGCACGGCCGGCGAGGATCCGGTGCAAAGCAGGAAGGCGCGCCCGCGTAACGGCCGGTCATTGACGGTCAGCACGTGCGACGAGCGAAACACCACGTCGCCGAACCGCACGTCGATGCCACGCTTGCGCATGGTTTCGGCATCCTCATGATGGTACACCGCCTGGATGACGTCTTGCACCCTGTCCATTACGGCGCCCAGGTTCACGGGATCCAGCCGGCCGGAGAGGCCGAAGTCTGCCAGGTTTCGCGTCTGCTGGGCCACCCTGGCGCCGGCGATCAGGGCCTTGCTGGGCACACAGCCGGTCCAGACGCACTCTCCTCCCAGGCGTTCCTTGTCCAGGAGGGCCACCCGCGCCCCGAGCGCGGCGGCGAGGCCGGAGGCGACGATCCCGGCGGAGCCGCCGCCTACCACCACCAGATCGTATGGCTCAGCGGGCATCGCGTCGGTAACCATGGTGCTCCCAACCTCCAGTAGGTATCGCCCCTATGCCTGTAGTGTGCCGTACTGCGGCGTAAGACGACCGGGTGCGATCCCGACCAGGGGGAGTATGGTATATGCGATCCCCTAGGAATCCCTCCGGCGATCGGCGAGGAACGAGCATGTCCGACCCTTTAAGAGGCAGACGCTTTTACGATCGACAGGCAGCGAGCTACGATCACCGCTGGCGGCATTATCAGACCATGACGCACCAGGCGCTGCTGGACCACCTGAATGGTAGCTTCCATCATGTACTGGATGTAGGTTGCGGCACCGGTACGCTCCTGGAACGGCTACTGGAGCAGTACCAGGCAGCCGAGGGTATTGGCCTCGATGCGAGCGGCGGTATGCTGGCTGTGGCACGGCGCAAGCTCGCTGGTCACAACGCTCGGCTTCGGCGCGCGGAAGCGCAACGGCTCCCGCTGCCGGACCACTCCGTGGACCTGGTCACCCTGGCCAGTGTCCTCCATTATCTCCACCGCCCCTCGACGGCGGTGCGCGAAGCGCGCCGGGTGTTGCGGCCGAGCGGCACGTTAGGCATCGTCGACTATGTGCTCCGCGCCGGAACCGGCAGCATCATCGATGGGCTGATCCGGCTTTATGATCCCGGGCATGCGCGGTGCCGTGACCTCGCGGAGCTTTGCCGGCTTACGACACGCGCCGGCTTCACGATTGCCTACGCGGAGTCGTTCCCCATTGATGGCCTCTTTCGGGGTGTGCTGGTCGTGGCGCATACCGCACCCGTGGACTAAGCCTGCCTTTATGTCCAGTCTGCCCAAACGGCCGGAGTGACGCTAATTCCCCGATCCAGCGTAGGAAGAATGGCGCGTGACCGCCGTGTTCACCCTGCGAGGTCGGTACAGGGAGGATACGCCGGTCGCGGCGCGTCGAATGCGCGGATGTAGTGGGAATGCTGACGACATGCGGCAGGGATAGAGGGCTATCCTAGAAGGTGTCGGATTGAGCGTCGGCTCTTCTAGGCGAAGGCTTCTCGCTATAGACGCTGAAAGGACTGTGCAATGGCCGATATCGTCTTGTTTCACTCCGTGCTGGGGCCGCGTGCCGGCGTGACGGACGCCGCCGCCCGCTTGCGGGCGGCAGGGCATACGGTACATACGCCCGACCTGTACCGCGGTGAGGCGCACTTTGACGAATACGACCCCGCGATAGCTTATCAGGAGAGCATCGGCTATCAGGAGCTGCTGCGCCGCGCCGCGACCGACATCGCGCCGTTGCCGTCCAGGCTCGTCTACATGGGCTTCTCGGCGGGCGGCGCGCCGGCCGAGTGGCTGGCGGCAACCCGTCCGGGTGCGTTGGCCTGTATCCTGCTGCACGCCGCTCTCCCCCTGGGCGTCATGGGTATCGAGGCGTGGCCGGCTACCGTCCCCGCACAGGTGCATTTCATGCGGGACGACCCGTTCCGGGAGCAGGCCGAGATCGACGGCATGGCGGCGGATGTGCGCGCGGCCCGCGCGCCCTTCGAGTTGTTCGAGTATGCCGGCGCCGGCCACCTGTTTACTGACCCGAGTCTGCCCGCGGAATATGACCCCGCGGCGACGGAAACGCTCTGGGGCCGGGTGCTGGCCCTACTCGGCGGGCTCCCTGGATAGGGGGTAGGCGGTACCCCTGCAAACGCGAGGAATCTTACGTCAAGCTGTATCATGTACCTTGGCGATCCGGTAGGGGCACGCCTCGTAGGTGCCCGGCGCCCGAACCAAGGCGCCCACGAGGGGTGCCCCTACAAGCGATCGGGCAGTCCAAAGGCGGAACGGAGCGCCGCGGCTATCGCCTTGACCGCCGCTTCACCCTGATCCAGCACCGCGTAGGCCAGGGGGAAGTTATGGGTCATGCCCTTATAGGGCGCCCAATCGACCGCAACACCGGCTTCGCGCAACCTTGCCGCGTAAAGATCGCCGTCATCGCGCAGCGAATCGTATTCCGCCGTGATCACCATAGCAGGAGCCAGGCCACGATGATCCGTCGCACGATAGGGGAAAGCGCGCGGATCGTTCCGATCCACATCTTTCGGTAGGTAGAGATCCATCAGCCAGACCACATCGGCGGTGTCCATCCCATAGCCGATCGCGTTGTCCCGATAGGCGGGCTGATCGAGGTCGTAATAATCGGTGGCGGGGGTAATCAGCACCTGATAGGCAAGTTTCGGCCCACCTTGATCGCGGGCGAGCAAGGCAACGGCGGCGGATAGGTTACCGCCCGCGCTGTCGCCCGCCACGGCGAGCCGAGAGCCGTCGCCGTTGAACGACGCCCCCTCAGCCGCGGCCCATCGCACGGCGGCGAAACAATCATCTACCGCCGCTGGGAATGGGTGCTCGGGCGCTTGTCGGTAATTGACCGAGACGACGATGCAGCCGATGCTGTTGGTGATGTGGCGCGACCAGGCATCATGCGTCTCGATGCTGCACACGACCCAGCCGCCGCCGTGAAAATAGACCAGAATGGGGAAGGGACCGGGGCCTTCCGGAGTATAAATCCGCACCGGGATCGGGCCATGCGGGCCGGGGATCTCCCGATCCTCCACCCTGGCGACCGCCTCACGCGGCGTGACCCGATCGATTCCGGCCTCAATGGAAGCGCGCGCCTGAGCGGGCGTCATCTGGTGGAGCGGTGGTTCCTTGAGCGCGGCTTGCTGGTCAAGCAACGCTTTGGCCTGAGGATCAAGAGGCATCGGTTATCACCCTCCTTCTAGAACACATCCAATTATACCGCCCGGCGTAGCGGCGAATTATGCGCGATCCGCTCTCGCCACTTTGGAACCAATTATGATTGGTCTCGTTGGACGGTACTTAGTTAGGTTACCCTTGAGGCTGATGGTCGTTCGTGAAGGAGTCTAGTTCATGGATGCATCGGTGATCACGGTCGAGGCCAGGGTGGTCGGCCGGCGTACGCCGCTGATTGCCGGCCGGCATGTGTCGCTTGACCTGCCGCCGACCATTGGCGGGACGGGCACGGCGTTGCGGCTGCGCGACCTGCTGGCCCTGGTGGTACGGCAGGAGGTGCGGGCCTTCGCCGAACGCCGGGAGGAGCAGCGTTTGATCCGCGTCCTTTCATCCGACCAGATTGGGCAAGGAGTCGCCAGGGGCAAGGTAGCCATGGGCGGCGCGGAGTCTTCCGCCGATACGCCGGTAAGCGAAGACGCGAGCATTGCCATTGCCCTGCAGGGGTTCATCGACGGCCTGTACTTTGTCTTCCTCGATAACGAGCAGCAGGAGGATCTGGATGCTCTGGTGTCGCTGCGTCCGGCCAGTACGCTGACTTTCATTCGGCTGGTCGCCCTGGCCGGCGGTTAGGAGAGGATCGGTGCTCACCCGCGAAGAGGCCCAACGGCTGCTTGAACCGGAAGCGAACACGGCATGGCGTGACCAGGCACTTGCCGCCATCGCGTGCGACCTGGCCGAAGATTTGCGCTCCACCGCCTACGGCCTGCTGGGCCACGATACGGATGGAAGGCGCCTCCCCTCCACCAATACCCTGGCTGCTCTCAAGCGACACCAGACCATCGTCGCGCAAGTCCATGCCCATCTGGGGGAGATGGAAGATGGGCAGCGGCTGGCGATCTTCACCGCCCTGCTGCCGGGCATTGCCGTCCATGTCGAGGCCGGCTGGCTGCTGCATGACCGACTGCCCTATCAGACAGGCTATCAAAGGAAGGCGTTCCGGCGCGGCCACGGCAAAGCCGCTCCAGGTGCGGCGCGCCTCCAGTGGCTACAGACCATAGTCGCCGGCCTTGGCCCCTATCGCATGAAGGATGTGGCATGGATGGCCGCCTGGGCGCCCTACCTCGGCGGCCATCTGAGCTCCCTGCCCCGATTGCTGGGTATCTTGTTCGCCGTCGCCATCGATGCGGGTGGGAGCGAGGGCGGGGCGGTCTTCGAGACGCTTACCGCCTCCGCCCGCGGCGAACATCCAATCGGAGCCATGGGCCGCCACGTCACCACCGGGCTGCTTACCGCTTCGCGGTCCGACGGCTGGGCGTTCATCGAGCGTCTTCTGTTGGCGGCGCAGCGTGAGGAGGGGCTTCGCCAGGTGATCCTGGAGACGGTCGACGAGGCCCACCCCGTGGCGTTCCGCCGACTGCTCGGCCTGATCTTGGAGGAGAACCTGATCCGCTTCTCATCCACGATCCGGGCCGCGAACGTGTGGTTCGGCTGCGCCTGGGACGTCGATCAGGTGAGCGCCGTACGTGAGACGCTGGCCGAGGTGCGCATTCTTCTCGACGATGCCGAGGCCAGGGCCGAGGCCCTCACGCCCCGACCGGATATCATACCGCACGAGGCGTCGGGCGAGAACACAGATCCCTTGCCTGTCACGCCGGCCGGGAGGAAGGCGGCAGCCGAGCAGGCTCAGGCTGAGGCACGATCGGCCGCGCGGCATCTCTATCTGGGGTTATGGGCGGTCGCCTTCGAGGACGTCCATGCGGCGGTGGCATGCGCCGGACCGCTACTGCGCGATCCCGATCCATTGCGAAGGCTGGCGGTGGCGCACCTCCTCGGTCAATTAGGTCTACCGCGGGCGACTGCCGCCCTCCTCCCACTCCTGGATGATGGCGACTTGCGTGTTGCCCTCTGTGCCTTCCAGGCGATGAGTTACGCGGACGACACGCTCATGCCCGATCTGTTCGAGCGGTACACGCGGCTCCTGACACGGCTCGACGATAAACGGCCGCGCCTGGAAAGCAGACTTTGGCCCTGGCTTATCCTGAACGCCTACCCAGCCAAGGTCGCCGATGAACTGATTCGAGTACTGGGTGACCGTTCACCCACACTGCTGCTGCCCCATCTGCCGCGCATGAGCGCGTGGCGCCAGGTCGCGGCGGCGAAACTGCTCGCCGCTCTGCCGACGTGGGATGCGCCGATTCGTGAGACGTTCCTTCGTATGGCAGCCGATCGCTCCTCCTATATTCGCGGTGAGGCGTTCAAGCTGATCGCTTCCCGACCTATTACCGAGGAGGAGGCGCTGCCGCTGGAGCGTTTGTTGACGCGCAAGAGCAGCGATATTCGGCGCGCCATCCTGACCATGCTGCTCAAGCAGCCCGACCAGGTGGCCTTTGCCGGCGCCGAGCGATTGCTGGCGGCGCGCGATCCGCTCCAGCGGCTGGCGGGGCTGGACTTGCTACGCGAGCTGGCCGATGCCGGACGGGCGGTTTCCCGCTGCCGGCGGACGGCGCGCGATTATCAGGAAGCGCGATCCGCCATCTCCGCCGATGAACAGACCTTGCTCAATGCCATCGATGCATCGGGTCGCGCGGCTCAGGTAATCCCGACCCTCGAGAATGTGCTCGGCCTGATCGATCCCGCCGATCGTACCCCGCCCATCCCGCCCCGCCGCCTGAGCGTCCGCGTCGATACGCCCGCGGCGCGTACTTGCCTGGTACTGCTGGATGAACTGATCGATCAGCATCGCACCACGCCCGTGATCCTGAAGGGTCGGGGGGACGGGGATGAGCGGTTGCTCGGCAACACGATGGGTATGCCGGGGCCCGACCCAAAGCTCAGCGCGCGGGAAGATCAGGAGAATTTGCCGCTGGCTGATCTCTGGCTGCGCTGGGACCGGGAACGGCCTGCCTCCAGTCGCGATGATGACGGGCTGGAGTTGGTGCGGGCGCTGCTCGTTGCCGGCGGTGTCAGCCGTATCGGCGCGGCCCCGTGGTGGCCGGCGGGGGCGGATCCGGAATTCCCCGGCGTTAAAGTCGCGGCTCGGCTGCGCTACCAGCGCCTGGCGATCGACGTGATCGGTTGGTTGGAACGTCTGCGCGAGCCGCCGGCCGCCGCCGCCGA
>JAICHN010000078.1 GCA_025924845.1 Chloroflexota bacterium
GGCGCATTGAGCGCCGTCCCCGCGCCCATCGCTTCACCCTGGGTGATTACTCGAGTGTGGAGATGCCGTAAGGTGAGTGATGCTTTGAGGGAGTACGCACGCCAAGGCATCATGCCGTTCGGCACGGAGTTGGGTCGATGCTTATACGACGGTTGAGCGAGGCCGACGGCGCGGAATTCCGCGCGCTCCGTCTACGTGCCCTGCAGGAAAGCCCGGAGGCATTCGGCTCCTCCTACGAGGAGACCGCGGCCCAACCGGCGGAGTATTTAACACGCTGGTTACGAAGCGATCCGGACACACCTCACAACTTCTTTCTCGGGGCATTCGATCCGGTCATGATCGGCATGGTGGGATTCGCTCGCGAGTCTCGCCTCAAGACGCGGCACAAGGGAAGCATCCGGAGCATGTATGTGGCGCCGGAAGCACGCGGCAAAGGGATAGGAAGAGCATTGCTCGAATACGCTATCGCCGAGGCGCGGTGCCAACCAGGTCTCGAACAGATCGCCCTGCTGGTGGTCTCAACCAATCCCGGCGCGCACCGACTGTACGCTTCGTGCGGTTTCACGGTCTACGGCGTTGAGCCCCGCGCTCTGAAGGTGGGCAATCGATATTTCGACGAGGATTTGATGATCCTGCGTGTCACATCATAGATCCCTTCATAGTACCTGGATAAGTGACTGCGCACGTCCATTTTCCAGTTCCGAGGCCATCGGGTGCCTGTTACCATGCTTATATGAACAGCAAGCAACTCATCTTATGGTGGGCATCGCCGACCTCAACCTGCATAACGGAGTATCCGTCATCCGGGATGCCGTATTTGGTAAGGAGGACTTTCGCCCATTCAGCCCCTAACGCCCGCAATACCGGCTCGGATCGCTTTGTCTCCCTGATACAACACGTAGACGACATGGCGTCCGTTGGGTGACCACCAGCCCAATGGGCCCACGCCGCCCGGCGGCAGCACCGAGTGCGCCGTGCCTGTCCGCGTATCAATCAGGTAGTTGCGCGTGTTTGATCCGGTCCCCGTACGAAAACCGAGGACAGCGCCGTCGGCCGAGGTAGGGCCGACCAGATCGATCGGTCCGTGCAAACTCAGGCCATGATCCAATGCGATGGGCTGCCCCAGGGGAGCGAGCGTTTGCCGATAGAGCACGGCCCTCTTCCCCTCGAACACGCTGTAAAAGATCGTCCCGCCGTCCCAGGAGAAGTGAAACCCGGCCGCCATGTAGCGAGCATTCGGTTGAACGACAATCGGTGCGCCGGCGCGGGTCCGATCCCACACGTGCAGCCCTGTCCCATCCTGATAGGCAAAGAATCGCTCGTTGGCGGATAGGGCGGAGAAGCCGCTCGCTTCGTCCGCCACCTTAACGGTCGGGATACCTGAGAGTAGGGTCACCTCGCCCGTATTGGGCTGAACGCGCACCACCCTTCCGCGCTGAACGGCGACAATGCCGTCGGCAAACCACTCCACATTGGTCCGATCTACGCTGACCAGCAGGCGATCGCCGGCACCATCGGCGCCGACCACGTGAAGGTACGCCTCCGCCGTGCTCCCCAGGCTGTCACCCGCGCGCCGCGTTTCGGTGGTGTAGGCCACGGAACGGCCATCCGGCGACCAATCGAAATCGCGAACCTCGGTGGCGAGCTGAACCGTACCGGAGGGCCCGTAGCGCATCAAAGTACCGGCGTACCAGCCAGTTGCCTGGTCCACGGCCCAATGGGTGAGGTACAGCAATGAGGTGCTGTCGGGCGACCAGAGGGGGCCACGAATCGCCCCCTTAGTCAGCACGGCCTCGGGAACCATACGTATCGTGGCGGCGCGATCCAGCGGAGCCCGTGTGGAAAAACTCGTGGCGATCAACGGACTGCTTGCTCGCGGGCTGGAATCGGCGAGCACCGGTCCCGGATGGCTCACAGTGGGGCCGGCATGGGCTTGGGCGCCTGAACCGGGGGCGAGGGAAATGGTGGACGGTTCTCCTACCCCAGCCACCCAGGCAAGGGCCGTAGCACGCGCCTGTTGGGACGCCGCGATCTGCCGGCTAGGTCGATTATCGCGGCCCGGTAGATTGCCCATCAGCGTCAGCAGCATGACGGCCAGCACGGCGACGCTGCCCCCGGCCACGCCGCCGAATACGATCTGGCCGCGAGGCGAGCGCGCTCGCTCGCTTGTGGCACGCCGACCAGCGGTATCACGGTTGACGGTCGCGGCCAATACGGAGGCGCGTAGACGCGGATTAGGTGCGGCAGCCAGCACGACGGTTAGCCGCGCCTCGTCATTTCGGTAGGCGGCCAGGATTGAGGAGCAGTCCGGGCAGTCGGCCAGATGCGCCCGTATCGCCTCACTTTCGGCCGAACGGGGGCCGATCAAGAGACCGTCGTAATAGAGAGAGAGCAGCGGTCGGTACCCTTCGCAGGTCATCGTTGTTCTCCCTTTACGGCGCGTACTGTCTCGGTCCCATCGATCATATCGGCCGCACCCTGTGCTTCTATACAGGTATAGATTTCTCGGAATCGCTCACGGGCCCGGAAGAGCAGAGTATTTACATTGCGGGCCGATAGACCAAGAGCTTGCGCGATATCCACGTTGGACATGCCGACCACGCTGCGCAGGAGCAGGCACTCGCGGTAGCGTGGCGGCATCCGCGCCAGCACTTGATGGACCATCTCCTTGTCCGCCAACTGGCCGGCGAAGTCGCCCCGTGTAGGTAACAGATGCTCGTGCTCCACCCCGAAGGGAAGCCAGGAGATAAGCCGCTTCCGGCGCATCGCGTCGATTGCCGTGTTGCGGGCGATGCGGAACAGCCAACCCGCTGTGAATTGCTGGTCGATGCGCCGTCGTTCCATCGCTTCGTATGCTTTGATCAAGGTATCCTGGGTCAGGTCCTCGGCTTGCTCCCTATTGCCCACCATTCCATAGAGAAAGGAGATGAGCGGGCTTTGCCAGCGGTCGACAATGCCGGTGAATCCTAACCCCAGCACTTCTACCGCGGGTTCGGTCGCCGGATCGGCCCAGCCGGCACGGCCCTGAGCCGGCCGAAAATCTACGCACTCTGCCTGGATCAGCGCCGTTTCTCCCTCGGTCCCGTCGGGTGCGATGCCCCGCCCGTCGCATTCGGTGGGCGGCGGCGATACCGGCGTGAGGTTTCCCTCACGCGATAGGAACGAACGAGGGTCTGCCATTGTTACACCCTTCGCGAAACCCACGACCCGAACCCGCCGCGTGCCGCATCCTGGGCTATACTCTGTCTCAGGAACTAAGGATACCGTCCCCCATACTCGCCTGCCCGCATTCAACAGCAACAAGAGAGTAGAGATACCCGTGGAAGACGTTCGGACCCTTGCCCAATCCACTATGGAGAATGTCGAACGGGTGATCATCGGCAAGTCGGAAGCCGTACGGTTGGCCATGGCGGCAGTGCTGTGCGGTGGCCACATCCTGATCGAGGATGTACCGGGAGTGGGGAAGACAATGCTGGCTCGTTCGCTTGCCCGCTCGATCGGCGCTGGCTTTCAACGGATTCAGTTTACGCCGGACTTGCTGCCCAGCGACATTACCGGGGCCGAGATCTACAACCAGCACACTCAGGAATTTCATTTTCGGCCCGGCCCGCTCATGGCGCAAATTATCCTGGCCGACGAGATCAATCGGGCCACGCCAAAAACCCAATCGGCTCTGCTGGAGAGTATGGACGAGCGCCAGATCACGGTAGATGGGACAACCCACCTTCTTCCACGGCCCTTCCTGGTCCTCGCCACACAGAACCCCATCGATTTCGAGGGCACGTTTCCCCTGCCCGAAGCGCAGCTCGATCGCTTTTTTCTGACCATCACGCTTGGCTATCCTACCATGGACCAGGAGTTGGCGATCCTCGACGGTCAGCAACGTGTTCACCCGCTCGATACTCTGCCTATGGTCACCGAGGTGGCCGACCTGCTGGCGGCGCAGGAACGGGTACGGGAGGTCTACGTGGACGATCTGGTGCGTCGCTATATCGTCACGCTCGTGCAGGAGACGCGGCGGCACGCCGACCTGAGGCTGGGTGCCGGCCCGCGCGGCTCGCTGGCCCTCTTTCAGGCGGCCCAGGCATGGGCAGCCATGGATGGAAGGGACTTCGTGCTGCCTGACGATGTAAAAGCAGTGGCGCCCGCTACACTCAGCCATCGATTGATCAGCCGCTCATGGGCCGAGGCCGGGACGCGGATCGGGCACGATTTGGTCGTCGAACTGCTGCGTGTCACGCCGGTTCCGGGAAACGGCGTGGTTCGTTCGCGGACGGGCACAAGCATCGCTACGCGTCGATAGGCGCCACGGCGCAGGGAGGGGTGTGCCCCCCAGCCCGCTGATCGGCCTTCAGTTGCCGGCAGACGGGCTGGGAGGAGGAACCTCGGCCGCGAAAGTACCCGAAATGTAGGGAGCGATGCGTCGATAGTCTGCGGTCGCCAGAATGATCGACCGGTCACGACTGCCCGCGTTGAAGACGATTCGCGGCAGTTCGAGGAGCGCGGCATCGACATAGGTGGGGAAGCCGAACAGCAGCCCGAAAGGGGGTACGGCGCCGGGTGCGAGTCCCGTAAGCGAGAACAACTCCTCGGTACTGATCATTTGAAGATTCTTCACTCCATAGGCTCGTTTGAACGCCCTGGAGTCCATACGACGGTGGGCCTGCACCACAATCAGCACGATCCGGTCGTCCGCTCGGCAGACCAGGGCCTTGGCGCCCTGCTCAAGGGCCGTTCCGCGAGCCCGTGCCGCTTCCTCGCTGGTGTGGACCGGCTCGTGGGAGAGCAGCTCAAAATCGGCGTCCTCCTCGCGGAGCAGATCGACCAAGCGCTGTGTAACGGTTTCCTCCATCTCAGCATCCCTTCGCATGGCCCCTGCGTTCACCCGGCCGCCGGGTAGAGGTAAGCAACCCTAACACAGTGCAGACGTCTGCACTGTGTTAGGGTTGCTCCATTGCCCCAGCCTGGTCCAACTGAACTCGTTCCAGCAGTTGAATGAAGCTGTCCAGGCTCTCACGAGCTTGCCGCGCCTGCACGATGATCTCGGGAAGCGCGGTAAGCTCCGAAGCCACTTCCTCGAGATGCATGTTTCGTAGCTCGGAGGCGATCCGCTCCAGCCGTCCTCGGAGCCGACGAGAACGCTCGCGCCGCTGCTTTTCCTCGCGCAAGGCGGCACCGGGCGAGGGCTGCCGGTGCGCATCGTGGTTCTCGTCTCGGGCCAGGGTGTCGGCCACCGTGCCGGCGGACGGCCCCGGTGCCGCTGTGCCGCCCGACCGCTGATTCGCAACGACCGGATCGGACGAATCAGACCGATCCGCCCGATTCGTCCGATCCGCGGCTCCTGAAGCTACCTGATCGGCCCGCTCGGCGGCGATCAGCTTTCGCGTATTGCTCACACTCAGGTCATGGGCCACCACCTCGTGGAGCAGGAAGGGCAGTCGATCCTCCGGCGCTCGCCGCAATTCCTCGGCGTGGCCCTCGCTGACCGTCCCTTGTTCCAGCGCCTCGCGGAGAGGCGCCGCGTCTTTAAGATGCTCCAGGTATTGATAGGCCCGGCGCCGCCCAATACCGTGACGGCGGGCTACCTCCAACCAGTCTCCAGGACGCAACTCGCGGAGCCGCGCCAGGGCATGAGCGGCCTCGGGGACAGTTAGGTCCTCACGCACCAGATTTTCGGCCAATTGCAGGACCAGTTTGTCTCCCTCGGTGCCGGGACGTCGCTCCACCAATACCGGCACCTCAGCCAGTCCAGCCCGCGCGGCGGCGATCAGCCTGCGCTCGCCGCTGATCACCACGAAGCGCTCCTGGCTGTCGTCGTAGTAAGCGGTGATCGGCTGACGCATACCCTGAGCACGTAGCGAGTCGGCAAGCTCGGTCAGCGCCTCCTCGGCAAACAGCTTCCTAGGCTGATCGGGATCGGCGAGTAGACGTTCGAGCGGGACCAAGCGCGCGGTGGCCAGCGGCGCCGAACCATCGGAACTGGCGGTGAGGGCGCGGTCGCGAGCAGGAGCCGCCGGTTGGGGAATGGGGGTGAAGTCAAAGCGTTTACCGGGCATGGCCTATCTCCTCGGCGCGCAACTCTCGATTCAGTTCTTGACCAGTACCGCGGCTACCGCCCGATAGGCTTGCGCGGACGCCGATCGGGGGCGGTATATCACCATGGGCCGACGTGCGTTTAGCGACTCCTGCACGCCGATCGCATCTGGTATTACCGCCTCGAACACGTCGGCGCCGAAACGCGTCCGCATGGCAGCCGACGCCTGCCGTCCCAGCGACGTGCGGGCGCGCACCTGTCCCATCAAGATACCGGCCAGGCGAAGCGTATAGTTGCGCTGGGCCCGCACCCTGGTCATGGTCGCCAGTGTTTCATCCAGGGCCTGTCTGCTCCCCAGGTCCTGGGGATTGAGCGGCAGGACGGCGCTATGAGCGGCCACCAATACGTTGAGAGTGAGCCGTCCCAACAGGGGAGGACTGTCGATCAAGCAAATATCAAAGCCTTCCAGGAGGCGCGGGCTGGCGTCAAGGCACCGTTTGAGCAGGAGGTCGGCGTGGGGGAGGGATTGCTCTTGAAGGCCGACCATGTCGGAATGGCCGGGGATGATCGCCACTTGATGAAAAGGCGTGGCACAGACGAGGTTACTCAGTTCCCTCCCCTCCTTGAGGGCCGCCGGCAGATCCCAATCTAGGGGCGCACTGCACAGTGTGCTTAGCGTCACCTGCGGATCCATGTCGATGAGCAGCACCCGTCGGCCAAGTTGGCCCAGTGCTCCCGCAATGTTGAAGGCAGACGTGGTCTTGCCGCTGCCGCCCTTCCGTTGCGCGAACGCGATGATCTCCGCCATGCCGCTGTTCCTCTCAACCGCTTGCGGAGTATACCAGAGCGTCGCCCCGACTGAGTGCGTCGCAGTGCAGATGTCTGCACACCGATCGCTCCAATCCGAGGATTGTCGAGGATCGGGATAGGTTCAGGAACTCGACAGCTCGATCAGGGGTAGGCGGATGCAGAACGATGAACGTCCCTCGGGGAGCGGCTCGTCGCTGTAGTCATACCATATGGCGCCGCCCAAAGACTCAACCAGCTGCCGGCAAATATAAAGGCCCAATCCGGTACCGACATGGCCGGCACGTGCCGCGGTATCCAGCTTGGCAAAGCGCTGGAAGAGACGTGAGCGATCTTCGGGACGGATGCCGGCCCCCTGATCGTGTATCCTGAGCGTGCCCCAGGGCGGTGAAACGGACCAGGAGATCGTAATTGGCGAGCCATGCGGTGAATACTTGGCGGCGTTGTCGAGTAGGTTGCCGATTACCTGGCGCAGGCGATCCCCATCGCTCCAGAGTTCTGCCTCCTCTATGCCTGGTCCCACATCGACTACTTGCCCATCGAATTCGAGGATTAACTCCTCGACCGCTTGCCGGATGACCGGCATCAGGTAGAGCGGTGCCGGGTGTACTCGTAGCGATCCGGCTTCAAGACGAGACATGTGCAGCAGATCGCGCACCAGACGATGGAGCCGTTTCCCGGCGCGTTGGATCTTGGTCACGCTCGTTCGACGGCGGGGGTCATCAAGGCGTTCCCAGTGGTCCAGCAGATTCTCCGAGAAGCCCAGAATGCTGGTCAGGGGCGTCCGCAATTCATGTGAGACGGTGGCCACGAAGTCTTCCTGCACCTTCATGATCGATTGCAGACGAGCATTGGCGACTCGTTCGACTTCGTAGAGACGCGCATTCCGCAGGGCACGGGTCAGGCGCTCGGCGAACTCAACGGCGGCGCCGACCGTCTGCTCATCAAAGGCATTGGGATGATAACAGGCAAGACTCAGCGCGCCGAGGATTTCCCCATCAACGACCAGAGGAATCGCCATGTAGGTGCGGACCAGGGCAATATATTCGGCGTTTTTGGCGCCTAAACCGGCCCATCTCGGTTCAGCCCGTGTCTCGGTGATCAGCAGCGGCCCGATCTCCTCACCACGCGCCCATGGGGCGAAGATGGGGTCGGCCTCCACCGGGAAGCATATCTCAAGGTCGGCGAAGAGGTCGCCGGCGCGCTGATGACCGCCGATTCGGCTGACCATACCCTGCTCGAACTGAAACAGGGATGCGGTGTCGAACGCCACCACGGTACCGAGTAGCGTCAACACCTGTTGGTAGATGTCTTTGGCGTCCAAACTGAGTGAAATGACCGCCGTGGCGCGGGCCAGCGCTTCCGCCAGGTTGGCGCGCCGTCGTTCCTCCTCCAGAAGGCGGCTCCGTTCCACGCTGACGGCCACTTGCTGGGCGAGCAGGATGAGCAACTCCTGAGTCTGCAAATCGAGGGCGCCGTAGTGGCGGCTTTCCACGTTGATTACTCCGCTCGTGCGATCACCAATCAGGATCGGCACGCATATCTCGGCCACTACGTCGTCGCCGGCCGACACATAATCCGGATCCGCCCGCACATCCGGTACGAATTGCGGCAACCCCAGGCGCAGCGTTCTCCCGATCACCCCCTGCTCTAGAATGGTGGAAAAAAATTGCTCGTAGCCGATTTGGGCCTGGAGAATCAGTCCATGATCGTCACGCAGGTAAGCGCTCACCAGTTCATAGCCGAAGCGGCTCACCAGTTGCTCGGTTGCTACTCCACAGACTGCTTTTGGATCGCGCTGCGCGGCCACCGCGACGCTCACCTCCATCAGCGTGGCTAGCTCCTGCGCACGGCGCGTTGCCGCTTGATGGGGCGGAAGGTCCGGCCCGACCTCGCCTAACCACCGTCTATGCAGGGAGCGTTCCTCTCGGGTTCCTTTGCCCCGCCGTACGGTGAGCACGGCAAGACGCAACGCCTCAGCCCGGATCGGAGTTGAAAGAAGCGCCGCGGCGCCCGCTTCCAGAGCGCCACATGCCCGGGCCTCATCCCCGGAAGGCACGACCGCGATCATCGGCGGCGCCATAGCTGGGGCGTGTGCGCTGTAGACATCGAGAGCGGCCGGCGAGCGGGCATCCAGCAGCAAGAAATCGGCACGGGGAATCGACTCCCATCGTCCAACACTCGACACCGTGGCGGCGATGCCCAGGGATCGCAGGCCGCGCCGCAGCGCGGCAACCAGCCGCACATCGTCGGCGAGGATCGATGCGCTCGAATTGGTCCTGGGCATTTGGGTCACGCCGGGCGTCGCGTGACCATGAAAAGCATCTTCAGGGTACGGCACACGGTCAGATTAACGCCCGCTTCGCCGTGGTGCAATGCGCCGAATGGGTGATTGAGTTGCGCCGAACGGTTAAACCAGCGCGTCGGTCAACACTCGCTCCAGACGGAGTACATCCTCTTCCAGGATGCAAAGGGCAGCCGCCCGGGCTTGCGCTCCGGCCCGATCCGTCGGTCGCCGTTCCGGCGTCGGCGGGCCAATCTGGGCAATGAGTGTTGCCTGGGCGGCCCGGGCCCGTGCCGCGAGCGTGGTGAGGGCCAGGCGCCCTATCCGTTCCCGATAGGCCGCCCAGGACTCGTCGAGATCGCTCGGCGGGGGGATGGAGATTGGCGAGTCAAGGGCCGTGTCGAAGCTGGGCGCCGGAAGGCCACGCGAGAGATAGGCTGCCCTGGTCTGGGCCAGCACGAAGTCCATGGCCTGGCCCGCTGCCCGCGTGACATCCCCCATTGCCACCCGCGCCACCGCCATGCGTGCTCGTTCGCCGTCCGCCGCGTCGGGCAGTTCGGCGTCGCTCAGCCGAGCCAGCGGCCTCCCGATCGCCGCCTCCACCACGTCCCACAATCCGTCGACTACCCGCCGTGCCGCCTCGGCGGCTCCCAACCGTCCGCCGGTCGGTCCATTCGCTCGGCCATCAGCCTCCGCCTGGGCGATAGCCGCCTCGCCGGAGATGGCCTCTTTGAGCAAGGCGCAGTAGCGGAGAGATCGCCCAACCCGCGCTCGAAGAAGGAGGGCCTCCGATCCCGGACCCAATAAGCCGCGTAGGCGGGTCCGCAGGGCCGGGATCCCCGAATCCTCGGGAGCCGGTTTGTGTTGGCGCTGAGCGCGTGAGGCGCGAAGGGCGGACAGCGTAAAGACGTGCGGTAAGCCCGGCACCGCCTCCGGCCCATGGAATGGGGTCGGAAAGGATCCGAGCGCCGCGCCGGCGCGCTGGAGGAGCGTCGCTCGTTGTGCATCATCCTCAATCGTGTCCCAAAAGTTGATCAGGAACAATACATTGCGATGCCGACCGTCGGCAAGCGTGTTGAAAATGATGTCGCGCTCCAGATCACCGAGTAATTGGTCGGCGGCCAGCACAAACAGCACGAGATCGGCCCGGCCCAGCGCCGCCAGCGCCCCACCCGACCGTCCGGCCTGTTCATTGAGCCCCGGCGTGTCCTCGATTTCCACGCCGGCCGGCAGATATGCCCCGGTGATGCGCACCTCGACCCGACGGGCCTCCCCAAGATGTAAATCGAGAGTAGCTTGGTCCGCCGCCGCGCTTCCTCCCTCCTCGGCCAGCCGCACCCCGGCCCGAAACTCCTCGATGGTCAAGTCGCGCGCCCTACGACTGCCTCGATAGGTGATGGTGGCACCATCGGTTTCGCCCACGCGAGGCACGCGAATGGCGCAGGCCAGGGGGGTGGTGGGGGTCATTCCGGTCGGCAGGGCAATTTCGCCATGGATGCCGAACAACGCATTGATTACGGTCGATTTGCCGCGACTGAATTCTCCCGCCACCACGATACGGCAGATCGGGCTATCCAGGGGGTAGTCGGCCTGAATGACGGGCGCTCCCCGCACGCCCAAGGCACGGGCCTTTGTCCCACATGCCGTGAGCAAAGGAACGAGCTGCTCACGAAACCAGGCATACCGCGCCTTCCCGTCCCCGAACGGAAATGCCGTGTCCGGAGGCACCAGCGGCTGGGCGGGCGGCGGCACGGGCGCGGCTTCGGCGGTCGGGCCTGGCCGATCGCGCAAGGCGGCACGCGCCTCGTTTATCGCGGCGGGCCATGCCTGGTACTCCTCCAGCCGAGTCAGGCCATCCACCGCTTGACGGGCCGTGCGCATGCCCCGATTGATCCCGCCCGTGAGGGCACGCAAACCACCCTCCAGGCGGCCGGCCGCCTCGCGGGCCAGGCCGGGCCCCATGCGGTCGGCCAGCCCAGAATCCTCACCTTCCGGCTCGTCGTCCTCCTCATGGCCGAATTCGAAGCGCGAACCCACTTCCCGCCCTTCCACCTGATGCCGTAGCTCGAGGGCGGGGAGCATATGAAAGGTCGTTTCCACGGAGGCGCGCCCAATAGTGACAAGAGGAATCCTCACCGGGCTCCCCTGACCGCGTGACGGCTCGAACACCAACTCCCGTGTATCCAGACGCAGGATACCGGGAAGCGAATGGCCGGTATGCCAGAAGAGGTCCGCCAGTACGCGGGCCGGCGCAGGCCCGCCCTTGTCGTTCACGAGGCGATGGCCTCCAGCGCGGTGCCGATGCCGGCCACTCTTACCTGCGTTTCGTCCAGATGCGCCCGCTCCTGAATACCCTCCTCCCGGGCCAGGCTCAGTTGCGCGCGCAACGCCTCCACCCCTTCGCGATGATCGGCGATTCTGCCGTCGATGGCCTGCTCGATCGCGGCTCCACAGGCTTCAATCGGCCCCACGGCCAGCGTCTCCAGCTTCGCGATGTCGGTCGTATGCATGGCACGTATCTGGCTAAGCACATCCTCCAGCGCCTGTTCCTTGAGCTTGTCCACCAACTCCTCGTTGCTCTGCACCGAGGCGATCAGGGCGCCGATCGCCAGGGCGGGCACCACGGGGAGCCCGAAGGTAGCCAGCACCAATGCCCCGGCAAATTGGTAGGCGAGGGCTCGTCCCAGCCCGCGGAATCCATGCATCCCTCCCGCCATGATCAGGAAGGGGTTCAGGAGCAATCCGACTCCGGCGGCCAGGCCGCGCTGAATCAAGTCCTCGCGGTCACGGTCGCTGGTATCGACGTTCCCGTCCAGCCCGCTGATGATGCGCGTGGCTTTTTCAATGGCAGCGTCAATCTTGCCGGCATCCGCCTCCACCTCATGGAGCAACTCCTTCACCTGCTCTTCCAGCCAGGCATTCAGTCCATTCGCCCATGGCTCAAGACGTGCCGCCGCTACTTCGTGGGCGCGCAGGCGTAACTCCTCCCGAATCTGATCGCGGCGGAAGCTGTCTTGCATGCCGTCGAGAATCCGCTGGCTCCATTGGCGCTCGCCGCGATACTGAAACTCCTTGAAATCGGTACTGACCTGTTCCTCGACCTTCGGCAGTTCGCGTTCGGCCCGCTGCCTCGCCTCCTGCCGTACCACTTGACGGCGCCGGGCAAGGGTGTCACGGATCGCCTGGCGTGGCCCCTCCAGGCTCCGCAGTTCGCCTTCCGCCGCGGCGACGCGTCGCTCAAACTCCGCCAGTCCAGCCTGGAGGGCCGGGCCGCGGGCGCGGAGGCCGGCAAGGGTCTCGGCTACGGCGGCGCGGGCCCGGGCCAGCGCCCGTTCGAGGGTGACTCGTCCGGCTTCACGCACCAAAAATGCTTCCAGGTCGGTCGTGAAGGCGCGATAGAGGGCATCCAGGCCGGCTCGTTCCTCCTCGGGGGCCAGATTGGGCCGGCACGAAAGCGGATAGATGCGGTTGGCATGCAAATCCTGACCGTTGTAACCCACCTTGGGCTCGGGCACGAAGAGCGACCAGGCACGCCGTTTCAAGGCAGCGGCCTCCGCCTCGGGATCCTCGGCCTCATTGAACACGCGATCCCACTTATTGATCACGAAGAAGACATGATTGATGTCCGCTCCCAACAACCGTTCGCGCACGAAGCCCTCGTCCTCGCTGCCCAGTTGCGCCGCATCGGCGACAAAAATCACCGCGTCGGCGGCGGGCAGTGCCTCATAGGTCACTTCGGTACGGGTGGAATGCTCGCCCAGGCCAGGCGAATCCACAATGTCCACGCCGTCGCGGCAGATCGCGGCCGGGATGGTGACCTCGGCCCGCGCAATCCCGGCGTATCGCCGTTGATTCGCTCCTTCGTCAGTTTGGGCAAGCGTGATCTCCTGGGCAAGCCGACCCAGTTCAACGGGGCGTTCGACGCCGTCAGTCATAATTAAGCGGGCCGCCGGTTCCTCCCCATAGGTAATGCGGGTGATCACGGCCGTGGTGGGCGCGGCGCCCACGGGGAGCACCTCGCGCCCTACCAGGCAATTGACCAGGGTTGACTTTCCCCGCTTGAACTCGCCAAGGACGAGGAGGGTAAAGCGCTGATCGAGTAGAGTCTCGCGGCTCTCGCGGATCCGCGCTGCCCGTGCCGTTTGCCCGACCTCGGCATTGATCGTCGCCAACTCATCCAGGCAATCAGCTACCTGGGCACGCCGCCGAGCGTAGGAGCGCAGGCTTGCCTCATTTTCCGACTCGGCCCCGCGCCGGCCGCTTACCGTCGTATCCACCGAACTATTCCCTCCATGCGAGCGACGATCCGCGCGGCACGCGCACGCCTCGGACCCTGTATCAAGGCCATGCTACCAGCATCCGCGATTCACGTAACAGCGCGCCCATTTGCAATGGGACGTTCGCCCCATGGTCCGCGTCAGCCCCGCGGTATATGATGCCGCAAGTGGCACGTATTTCTTGTCACCTGCTCGTATGATTCGAAGTGCCGCCGGGGCGAACCCGGTGTTTCCGAGGCGCGGTGATTAGCATGCCGCGGTGCCGCCGGCGCTCTGCATGTGGCCCGCGAGGTCGCCGGCCGGCATTCCCCATCGTACGAATCTTGTGTCGATAGCGGAGGTAGGGTGGAACATTTTGTGCTTGGTACGACTATGCCCGCGCTGGAGCTTCGTCTCCAGCCTGGGGAAAGCGTCATCGCGGACAGCGGCGAGCTGTCCTGGATGACAGACTCGATCAACTTGAAGACCAGCACCCAGGGCGGCGGGGGCAAGGGCATATTCGGCGCGATCAAGCGCATGGCCGGCGGCGGCTCCCTGTTCTTGACCGAGTACTCGGCCAACGGCCGCGCGGGCGCCGTCACCTTCGCCTCCAAGATGCCCGGCTCGATCCTCCCCATCTCCATCGAACCCGGCAGCGGCTATATGGTCCATCGCCATGGATTCCTGGCCGGAACGCCCGGCGTACAGATCACGGTCGGGTTCCAGAAGTCTTTGGGTGCCGGTATCTTCGGCGGTGAAGGCATAGTGCTGCAGAAGCTGGCCGGCTCGGCAACGGCCTGGATCGGTCTGTCCGGCGAAGTGATCATCGTGGACCTGGCGCCGGGGGAAACGTTGCGCGCCCACCCCGGTCACGTCGGTATGTTCCAGGAGCGGGTCAGCTTCGACATCACGATGATGAAGGGGATTTCCAACGCTATCTTCGGCGGCGACGGCCTGTTCCTGGCCGCGCTGACCGGTCCCGGGCGGGTCTGGTTGCAGACGCTCCCCCTGCCCAATCTGGCCCACGCGCTGGTGCCGTACCTCCCTTCCAAAGGAAACTGAGTTCGTAACTTCCAGTTCTTACAACATGTGTGGTGGGGGGGAAAGGAACATTACGCCCCCCCCCCCAAAAAAAAAACATTACGGGCGGCCGGGACACAGGTTGTGGGATGGTTAGAGGGGGGGGGGGGGCGCCCCCGGCGACCCC
>JAICHN010000079.1 GCA_025924845.1 Chloroflexota bacterium
CTTTAGGCGACCAAGACGGGTCCGCTCCGACGAGGGACAGTTCCTTTCCCGGCAACCGTGTGGAGGAGCACACCGGTGCGGGCGTCGAGCACACGCACGGCGTCGCCGGCCACAACAACATATCCATCGTCCACGGCTACGGAAACACCGCTCACCCTAACAGTAGGCACGACGAAAGTGCTCGTCATAGAGCGTAGAGGCACCACACCGGCTAGGCTTAGGAACAGCGCCACGAGTAGCGCCAGCCCAAACAACAAGCGCCTATCTCTCATCGGTTCTCAGCCTTGCTCATCCCCAGTGCTATGATCCTGATTCTTCAGCCGGAAACGCGGCACGGAAGCGCGAACACTCTGCATAGGGGTTTACGCCCCGCTTTTACGCAACATACTCACCTGCTTAAGCAATGGCAACGCCAGCATGAGTACGGCACTGGATAGCCCACCGTTAGAGCATTATCCTCGTAGGTTGAACATCCGTTACTGATCCGCGTTGGCCGTCGGAGCCGATGGCCGGCCCACACCACCATACACCAAGAATTTCTCCAAAACATCTGTCGTTTGTCAGATGTTTTGAGGTCCTCTCATGCTATAGGCTAGGCAGTGACGGTGGCCGATGCGAAGACAGCAGCTATGACGAGTGACAAGCGGGTCAGATCGCAAACATCCGGCATCCCCACTAGCAGGGACAGGCTACCCATAGGCGCTGTGTGGATGATATTTCGGGACAACGTCGCGCTCGAAGGCCGCCTCTATGATGACGCAGTTGGCTATGCCTGCTGTCACGCTTGTGATAGAGTGTAGAAGCGCTAGTAAGTGGGTCGCTGGATGTCAAGTGCATCCGGCGACAGAGAGTGGAGGCGGCATGGTCAGTTCTACCCGCGACCGGTTCGATTTCATCGCGGTCTTCCTACGGCATTCCAGGGTATATCTTGCTGTCTACTGGGCTCTGGTTATTGCTCTGGCTGCTTTTGCACAGGGCGGATTTACCCACAGCATCTCACGAACAAGTAGGCATAGCGTGAGTTCGCAATCTTCGCCGGCTACATGCACTGGTGGTAAGGTTCTGGTGCATTTTGCTGATTCCGGCCTGACCCAATGCTTGGTGGTGGCTATGCCCTCCAGGCCATAGCGGTAAGCATTGTCAAGAACGCTTGATGGGGATTCGGCCGGCCGAATCCCCATCAAGCGTTCTTGAGCGGAAGCCGTGTATCTTGCTCAGATCTCATTGCACAGGGGCAAGCGCGCAAAGAGTTCGATCTGAATCGGCGTGGCGGTCACAGGAGTGAGCGTCTCCCCGTAAGTGAGTTCTCGCCTTCAGCGTGTTCGCCGTGTTGAGGTAGAAATCCAATGAAAATATGGCAAAGGTGATGCTGCGGCCCATGCCCTCGCGGAAGATTCGGAAGCTTTTGACGTGGTTGACGACGCCGCATAATCTTGAAATCAGGTGCGCTATCATACCTATGATGTCGGCCGAAGAGGCCGGCCGGGACGAGGAAGCATGCTACATCCGTCCTGAAAGGGAGAAACATGACTGGAATTCAGTTTGTCACTGATGAAAAGGGCCGCAAGACGGCGGTACTGATCGACCTCAAGAAACACAAGGCGCTTTGGGAGGACATTCAAGATCTGCTCGTCTCGCAATCACGGCGGGATGAGAAAGGCATTCCACTGGAAGATGTGAAAGCTGATCTCATTAAGCGCGGAAAGCTGCGTGGTTAGGTACCGTGTCGAACTCAAGCCCAGCGCAAAGAAGGAGTTGGACAAGCTTCCAGATAGCGCCATCGCGCGGCTAGTACCCCGGCTGGAGCGGTTGGCCACGAATCCGCGTCCGCCGGGGTGCAAGAAACTCCAGGGAGGTGAGAACGAATGGCGCATCCGTTCGGGCGACTATCGGGCGGTCTACACTGTTGACGACCAAAAACTCCTGGTAGAAATCACTCGTATCCGCCATCGAAGTGAGGTCTACGAATCGTGAGTGCCGAAAAGGAATCTCATCGATGCACTCAAGCGCGGAAGAAGGCATGCGTATGCGACAGGTGGCGCCCTCCATCAGAACTTGGATGATAGCTCGTCGGTAGCCATCGGCCTGCGGGGAGCGCTGGTGGTCGCTGGGACCGACGGGCAGTTACGCGTGTATCGCTGACGGGCTGAGCCTGGCAGTGGGTTTGGTGTTGTCCTCACGTTCTTCGGCGCGGCGCCAGCCTCCGTGCATCCGTGCTTCGGGAGTTAAGCCGACTCCGGCCCGCCGGCCACTACGCAGAAGACGGCATCGCTTCCGCGGCGACCAATTCGTCCAGCCCCGCGAATACCTTTTGGATCGCGGCGACGACATACTCCATGGTACTGCTCTCCTGGCCGCAGAGCGGGTAGCGCTCCGAGCCGATCAGCAGGGAGCAGTCCAGTAAGCGGGTGGCCTCCGGATAGCCGTTTGCGTCGTATTGGATGTCGCGGCTCGCGGGCGGCACGGTCCAGGGAAAGTGACCGCCGTAGCCGGTGCGCTGCTGGAAGACCGGGTAGGCGGGCAGCGCGGTGGTGTGCCACAACACCGCTTCCACCCCCTCGGCCCGTAGGGCATGCAGAAGCAGATTACGCAGCTTTTGTTCCGGCAGATCGATGCCCATGGCAGCCGGGTCGAGGCGGACCCGATACTTCTGGAAGGTGTGAGTGCGATTGGCCGGTACATGCGGGGGCTGGACACCGGGAATACCGGCCAGAGCCTCGGTGAGAATCGCCGCGTTGGCCGCCGCCCGTTGGTTGCTTTCGTCCAGCCGGCGCAGTTGGCTGCGCGTAAAGGCGGCAGGCATTTCCTGTGAGCGATGGTTCCAGCCGATCACATAGGAGTGATAGGGCCGGAACAACTCGTCATCCAGATGGTCAACCCGTTCGCCGAAGATGCGGAACCGGTTGGCGCGGCGCAGGAGGTCATCGTCGTTGGTCACGAAAAACCCGCCCTCGCCGCCTGGTAAGGACTTCGTGAAATTCAGGCTAAAGGCCCCCATCTTGCCGATCGATCCCACGCGCTTGCCCTGATAGGTGGCGCCGTGCGCCTGGCAGGCATCCTCGATGACCACGAGGCCGTGTCGCGCGGCAACCGCCATGATCTCGTCCAGATCGGCAGGCAGGCCGTGAATATGGACCGGCATGATCGCTCTGGTCCGGGGCGTGATCGCTTGCTCCACCTGCTTGGGATCGAGCGTGAAGGTACGAGGATCGATGTCGACGAACACCGGTATGGCCAGGGCATGCAGAATAGCCAGCGCCGAGGCCGAGAACGAAAAGGCCGAGGTGATCACCTCATCGCCGGGCGCCAGGTCGAGGGCCAGCAAGGCGAGATGGAGCGCCGCGGTGCCGCTGTTGGTGGCCAGGCAATGGCGGACTCCGATGTATGCCGCGAATTCCCGCTGCAGCGCGGCGGCCTCCGGCGCGTCCGCTCCCCCTATAATGCCCCGGTCGAGCACCGCCATGACCGCAGCCTTGTCCTCGTCCAGGATACGGGGCCATGCTCGCTGGATACCCGCCGGCACGGCAGGCGTCCCGCCGTGAATTGCTAGCCGCTCACTCATCACTTGTTACCCTTCTCCCACCTCACGACCGCCTAGTCGAGAGGCCCACACGGCAATCGTTCTGCTCTTCGCTTGGTCGCATATTCGCCGCCCCTCGGCCTTGGTGTCCCGCGCAGGCCGCAGGCAGTCTAACAGAGCGCCCGCAGCACTTTGTCCAACGCCTCGGCCGTTTCCCGTACATCCTGTTCGCTCAGCCGCGGACTGACGTCGAGATGCACGGCGCGCTCCAACAAGGAGAGCGTGGTCGGACACATATCGGCGTGATACTCGATGGGGCGGCGCGCCATGCAAAACGGGTAGCCCGCCGCGTTCCAGGTTCGCTTGGCCAGGATATCGGTCCAGCAGGCGTAGATATGCCAATCGTGCTGACCGGCGGCATAGAGCACTCGTGCCCCAACCCCCTCGGCGACGAGGGCTTGCGCTACCTTGCCCGCCAGTTCGGGCGTCTGGGTAAAGAAGATCAGGGCTATGCCGGCTTCACCCGAGGCGTCCGGCAGCCGGCGCAAGCGCACCCGGCCAGTATTGGCGACGGCCTCGCGCAGCACCGCCTTGTGACCACGCATCCGCTCCAGCATGGGATCGAGCCGATCCAGTTGGACGTTGCCGAGGGCCGCCGTGATCTCGGGCATACGAAAATTCATCCCCGGAAACGCCTGGAACGTGGCACGCACCGCTGGATCCGGATCCTGCCAGGCAGCGCCGCGCCACTCCGACGCCGAGTCGTGAAAACACTTGGCGCGGAACAAGGTTTCCGGGTGGTCGGTGACCAGGATGCCGCCCTCGCCGGTGGTGATGATCTTATGCATCTGCAAGCTGAAGCAGCCGACCTCGCCAAGCGATCCGGCCGGCTTGCCATGATACGACGAGCCGCATGCCTGAGCCACATCCTCGATAATCACCAGGTTATGCTCTCGCGCGATGGCCCGCAACTCATCCATTTGGGAGGGCACGCCACGCATATGCACGGGCATGATGGCGCGGGTGTAAGGTGAAAGGTTGGCCCGAACCTCCGCCGGATCCAGGGTGAGGGTATCGTCAACCTCGGTGATGATCGGTATCGCCCCCACGGCCAGCACGGCGGATGGACTGGCCACGAACGTATACGCGGGCACGATCACTTCGTCGCCGGGACCAATGCCCAGCGCGGCAAGTCCTGTAATCAGGGCAGCGGTGCCCGAAGTAACCCCCAGCGCGTACGCGGCGCCCATCCGGTCGGCGAACCGCCGTTCAAAGTCATCCACCGCTGAATAAGTGATCGTGTCGTCGGGACCGTAAAAGCGGATCAGGCGTTTGGAATCGAGGACCCGCAGTACGGCCGCGCGCTCGGCCTCGCCAATCTCCATGCCGCCGGGGAACATCGGTGGTTCCGGGCGGGTACGTGCTTTCGGACCACCCTGCAAGGCAAGCCGCGAAACCCCCTCAAGCGTCTTTGCTTCAGCCATCGCTGTCTCCTCCGTACGTCGGGTCCTCGTGTGCCAACGTTGGCATGGATGCTAGCACGCTTTCGGAACTGGTGTCAATACACGCTCCCCGCGGCGGGCAAACGGGATGGAATCACCGCGCGTTGACCAGGGTGCGGGATAGTGCTAGGATTTATGCTAACGTTCGCACAAGACACGGCTCGGGTGAGGTGGGATGATCTCTCGGGACGGCGCGGCTGAACAACGGCAAGGAGGCGCCGTCGTGCCTCGGGGCACTGAGACGGCGACTATCGAGCGGACACGGACTTCTTGGTCGAGCCGCCTTCACCGCCTCCCCTGGACGGCGGCGCTTCTGCTGCTTCCCGCTACCGCCTTGCTTCTGGTTTTCCTGTTCGGGCCGATCGTGCAGGCCATTCGCGTCGCCACCACCAATGAAGCACTCACCGGGCCGCATGCCATCGACTACACCTCGGTCGGCCTCGGCAACTTTTCCAGGCTGTTTGGCGACCCCGATTTTCTCAATGCACTTCGGGTGAGCGCGATCTATGTCAGCGGCAGCGTGGCCGGTATCTCCGCCGTCGGCTTGCTCCTGGCCTATTTGATGCGCCGCGGCGTCCACCCAGCGCTCGTGAAATTAGTGTCCGGGGTGGTGATTGTGGCGTGGGTGATCCCCGAGATCGTGGCCGGCTTTATCTGGCTTGCCTTCGGCGGCAACAACGGCACCCTGGCCATGATTTTAAGTCCGATCAGCCGCGGAGGCAGCGACCTATTGATCAACGCGCCGCTTGTGCTGGTCACCGTGGCTACAATCTGGGCAACCGCCGCGTTCTCCATGTTGGTGTTTACGGCCGGGCTGCACGGCCTGCCCGAGGAGGTGCTGGAGGCGGCCACCATGGATGGCGCCAATCCATGGCAGCGCATCCTTCATATTGAACTCCCCATGCTCAAAACGACCATTGCCACGAACCTGATCCTGGTTACGCTCTCGGTGCTGACCGACTTCACACTGATCTTTACCCTGACCGCCGGCGGCCCCGGTACCGAAACCACCACCCTGCCCCTCTATGTCTTTCAAGAGGCGATCTCCTTTACCGTGCTGGGCTACGGGACGGCGGCGGCGGTGATCTTGATCGCCGTGGCCGCCGTGGTGTCGGTGTTGTACGTACTGTTGCTCCGGATCGAGGTCTGAGCGTGATCACTACCGACCGCATCGGTTCAACGACTGAACGGCGGCGGCGCCCTCTTTCGCCCGGCGCCGTCATCCAGCATGTCGTACTGGCGGCGCTTACCCTGGTCTTTCTAGTGCCGATGATCTGGGTGCTCAGCGCGTCGCTCGATGCTCACGCCTCGTTTGCCGTGAAGTGGCCCCATTTCACGGCGGCGAACTTCACGTCGTTGTTTACCGACGACGTAGTACAGCGCCCCCTGGTCAACAGCCTGGAACTGGCGCTCGGCACCACCGTGATTGCCACGCTAACCGGGGTGGCGGCCGCCTACGCGCTGTCCCGCCGGCGATCCTGGTTTACGCGCGCCTATCTGTTCATCGTCCTGTTCTCGACCGGGCTACCGGTGCAATTGCTGATGATTCCCGCCTATACCCTATTCATTCAGCTCAATATCCTCGATTCGATCCCGGCAACCATCCTCTTTCTCAGCGCCACCGCACTGCCGTTCGCCATCTGGCTGCTCAAGAATTTTATCGATCAGATTCCCCTGGAGATCGACGAGGCGTCGCAAGTAGACGGCGCGGGCGGCCTGGCGCGGATGCGCTTGATTATTCTGCCCCTGGCCGCGCCGGGCATCGCGGTTGCCGCGATGTTCACCTTCCTCAATGCATGGGGCCAATTCGTCATCCCCTACATCCTGTTGCAGTCTCCCGATAAGCTGCCGGCCTCGGTGACGATTTATGGGTTTTTGTCGGCGCAGGGGCGGGTACAATACGGCGCCCTTGCCGCGTTCACCCTGGTCTTTTCGATTCCTGTCTTGCTCCTCTATGGAGTGCTCTCGCGATTCCTCACGGGAGCCTTTAATTTCGGCAGCGGAGTGAAAGGATAGGCATCGGCAACCATTACGCGGCGCCGCGACGGGCATCGGTCTTCGTCGTAGATTGATCTTCAATCATACCACCCTAAGAAAGGGGAGAGAGATGGAGCCACGAGCATTCAAGCAGGCAACCCGGATCCGGCCCAGACGTTCCGGTCCTGGGCGGCTTGCCGGGTCGGTGGCGGTCGGCGCCTTGCTCACCATCGCCACGCTCGGGCCGGCGCGGCTGCCCGGTTCGGTCGCCCAGGCGGCGAGCGGCACGGTCACCACTACCTGCGCGGGCAGCGACAAGGCGTCGGCCGGCACCACGATTTCCATTGCCTATAGCTCCACTCAGGAATTCAATGTCAACGCGCAGGCGGCCCAGTGGTTCGCCATGCTCAAGAAGCAGTTCGAGGCGGCGCATCCCGGCGTCACGGTCAAGCTGATCCCAATCGGCGGCTCCTATAACGACTTCGTCACCAAGACCAACCTGATGCTCCGTTCGCCGGCGACCACGCCAGACGTGATTCACGAGTCGACCCAGGTGGTGTCGGGCCAGGTGGCAGCCCAACAGCTTGCCCCCATTGACGATTGCGTGGCGGCCTGGCCCGACTGGAAATTGTTCCCAACCGCCGTGAAATACAGCGGTACGCCCGGTCCTCACTTCTGGCAGTTGACATCGGGAATGAACAATTTCGGCCTCTACTACGATATAAACTACTTCAAGCAGGCCGGCTTGCCTGCCACCTGGAAGCCCCATACGTGGGCCGACATTCTCACGGCGGCGCGAGCGATCAAGAGCCATGTGAAGAACGTGACGCCCCTGTGGCTATACGCGGGCAATCAGGTGTACGACCAAACAACGCGCGAGAACTTCCTCGACTTGCTGGCGGGGACACGCAGTCCCGTTACGATTGGCTCGAAGTGGGTGGTCAAGAGTTCCGGGCTGCTGGATACCTTCAATTTCTACAACACTGTCTTCAGCCAGGGCCTCGGGCCGTCGGCGGCCGACCTCGACAACCCTTCGGCGGACGGCCTGCTTACCGGTACCCTAATGCCCAAACAGAAAGTGGCGATTGCCCTGGTGGGCAGCTGGGCCGGGAGTTGGTGGACCCCTGGCGGAGCGGCGCCCTGGCCCGGCGCTATCCACGCCTACAAGGCAACGGCGCTTCCCACGGAGTTCGGCCAGGCTCCGGGCTACGTCAGCCAGGAGCAAGGCTCAAACTTCGTGCTCACCAATGCCTCAACTCATAAGAAACTGGCCTTCGAGTTGATGGCCATGGCCGAGGATCACGAGTTCAACCTGCTGCATACGGAGTGGACCGGCGAGGTTCCGCCCCGCACCGATGTGGCCAAGGATCCCAAGTGGTTGGCCTCCACGCCCTACTACAATCAGCAGGCCGCCTCGTGGGTGAAATACGGCACTTTCACGCCTTCGATCAACTATAGTACGGTAGCCACCGCCGTGGGCCAGTCCACCGGCGAGATCGTGGCATCCCATATCAGCGGTCAGCAAGCGATGGATGAGTTCAGCCGCCGAGTCAGTCAAGTGCTGGATCCGTCCGACGTGACGACCGCGAAATAAATATTCGACTGGATTAGCGAGGGAGATTACCCGATCGTGGATCAGCACTATCCCGAACGCGTTCGGGCCTTTCCCGCACCCGGTATCTGGGGGTATGCCAATCGCCTCGGCGTTCCCCCAGGCGGGCGCGTACGCTTCCATGTGTGCACGCCCGCCGCCTACGACTTTTCCGTGGTGCGCCTGGGCACCACGGCGATTCTAGATCCGGCGGCGGATGAACGCGCCGACCGCGCCGACATCGAGTTGCTGGCCGAGGCGCGACGCCCGGCCATGCCGCAAACGGTATCTCCAGGGTCGTATTTGTATGTCGAGGGACCGCCCATTCCCACCCGGCCACTGACGCTGGCCCTCTGGCTTCGCCCCTGGCGTCTGCCCACTATCGATACGATGCAGTGGAATTGGTCCGGTCTGATCACCGACCTCAATTATCCGGAAGCCTGTCGGGTCGGTCTGCTGCTCGATCACGCCGGCCGTATTTGCCTCTACATAGGCGACGGCGGCCCGTTCCGCGGCGAATGGCTTCATTGCGCCACGAGATCGGTCCGCGATCGGCTCGGCACCTGGATGCATCTGGCCGCGACTATCGGATCGGATGAGGTGACGATCTTCATCGATGGGCTAGAAGTCTATCGCGGCCGGATTCAGGCGCCCCTGGAACCGGCGCCGGGTTCCAGGGCCCGCTTGCGCATCGGCGCCGGAGCGGAACGGGACGCCGCCAATAACTTTCTGGATGGCGATATCGCCCTGCCGTTCGTAGGGCACTTCGTGCTGGAGAGCGGCGACGTGCGGCGATTGGCGGCGGATCGCGGCCGTACCGGGATCGCGGACCTCCATGCCGGTGAAGTGCTTGGCGATTGGCCGCTCGAGGAGGAGCACGGTACGCACGTCGCCGATCGTTCCGGCCGTGGGCGGCACGCCCAGATCGTCAATCACGGTACGTGGCAGATTGGCGGCCCAGGCGATGACGCGGCGGTGGACCAGGCGCGCGGGCATGCCCTCCGCCTCAGTAGCGATGATCTGGTCGATTGCGGATGGACCATCACCGACGAGTTCGCGGTGCCGGCGGACGCCGAGGCCGGGCTGTATGCGGCGCGGATCTGCCTGATTGGGCAAGATCCGCTGACCGCCCTGGCCATCCCCTTCGCCGTCGTACGCTCGGCGCCGCGGCGACAAGGCTCCGTTGCCCTGCTCCTGGCCACGAACACCTGGCATGCCTATGGACGCATTCCGCGGAACGACATCCGCATCCCCGGCCTCACCTCATCGTTCTACACTCGGCACTTGAACGGCCGCCCGTTCTTTCACCTTGGCTTACAAGCGCCCATTCCACATGCCAATCCCTACGGGTTCGAGTCGGAGCGCGCCGCCTATACACGGCACTCGCATCTGGTCCGCCCCGAACGCTTCGCTCAGGCATGGCTTGAGGCCGAGGGCTACCCATATGAGTGCTTGATCGACCTCGATCTGCATGCGGACCCCAGCGTGTTGGCGAACTTTCAGGTGCTGATGATCTGCGGTCATAACGAGTACTGGAGTGACGCCATGCGCGACGGCGTACTGGCCTACCTGGATCAGGGCGGCCATGTCCTCTGCATGTCGGGCAACACGCTCTACTGGCGCGTCTCCTTTGACGATGAGATGCAAGTCATGGAGAGCAGGAAGACCAGTGGCACCGAGGATGGGGAATGGCTGCCGCCCTCCCAGTGGGGTGAACGGCGGCACGGCACGGATGGACGACTGGGCGGAACGTGGCAGTTGCTCGAACAGCCCACCCACGAGGTGATTGGCCTGACCATGCAAGGTATGGTGGACGACGGCACCCCGACCGCCTTCGCCGCCTTTCAGGTCGAGGAGCCGACCCATTTCCTCTTTCATGAGCCCGAGCGCGTCCCGGTGACTGAACAGGGGACGATCGGCGAGCGGTGCTTGAATGGGCCGAAGGCGAGCGGTTATGAGATGGACGCGACGCCGCAAGTGGTGGGCATCGCGGCCGAACCAACCCCTGGCCTGGTCACGCTCGCCTGCGCCCGCGGCCAATTCTCGATCGAGTACGCCGGGGCGGATCCGTTTCATGGCGCCGATCTGATCTACTGGGAGCGTCCTGGCGGCGGACAGGTAGTGAATGCGGGCAGCATCGCCTTTAGCGGCGCGCTCGCCGTCGACCCAGGCGTGCGGGTGCTGATGCGCAATGTCCTGAGCCATTTTGGCGTACCGCGCGACGATCCATCCGAGATTGGGCAGGGGCGCGGGCATAATCTGAGCATGGCACATGGTCCTACGAACTAAAGCCGGGTAGGCGGGACATGTCTGATACCGTTGGCGAAACCGATCGCGTGATGACATGGCCTGGGAGCGCGAGCCGCGACCCACTGCGGTGGGTGCCCCGAGCGGGTCCCCGGCTCGTCCTCGTTGTTGACGACGGGGACGAGCGGGACGCTCGCGCTCCCAGGAAGATCGCTCCGACGACCGTGTAGAGACCGTGGACAAGACGAGGAGTAAGGTGAGTGCGGACAGACGATCAGGACAAAAAGCGTGTGCGGGCCGGGATCATTGGTCCGCAGGGCATCGGCGCCGTGCATTGCGAGACACTCCGGAGGATCGGGGTCGAGGTCGCGGCGGTGGCCGCCTCCAGCGAGGCCAGTGCGCGTGCCCATGCCGCCCGCCTGGGGGTTTCGCACTACTTTGCCGATCCTAAGGACATGATCCAATCGCCCGCTATCGACACCGTCCATATTTGTACACCGAACAGCCTCCACGCCCCGCTCTGTCGGCAGGCATTGGCGGCGGGAAAGCATGTGATTTGCGAGAAGCCGCTCGCGGTCTCACTGGAGGATGCTCGCGATCTTGCGCGGCTAGCACGGCAGGCGAACGTGGTGAACGGCGTCTGCTACGTCTACCGCTACTTCACCCTGCCGCGCTTGATGCGCGCCTGGGCCGCGAGCGGCAAGCTCGGCCGGGTACACCTCATGCATGGTAGCTTCTTACTGGACGAAATCTTGATCCAGACCGATCCCAGACACTGGATGCTCGATCCGGCCCTGATCGGGCCGTCGCTCTCCCTGGCCGACATTGGCGTACACTGGTGGGATCTTCTGGAATATGTCAGTGGGCAACGCGTGGTCGAGGTGGTGTGCGCGAAACAGACGGTGCGCGGATCGGATGAGCGGAGTGACGATAGTGATGCGATCATGATGCGCCTGGACGGAGGCGCCATCGCGAGCGCCGTGATCGGGCAGTCCGCGCCGGGACACACCAATACGCTGTCACTCGAACTGGTCGGCACACTCGCCGGCGCTGCCTGGAACCAGGAGGCCGCCGATGCCCTATGGTATGGCCCGCTTGGCCAAACGCCGGAAGTGATTCGCCGTCCTGACCTCCCCGCTGACGAGGGAGTGACTCAAGCACTCACTGTTCCGGAGGGCCGGGTTCAGGATGTCAACGATGCCTTCGCCGCGATGATGGCCGATATCTATGCGCCTATTTTCACGGATGGGGCGCGAACCGCCTACCCATCCTTCGCGGACGGGGTGCGTGGCATGGAGATTCTCGCCGCCGTACTGCGTAGTGCCGCCGAGCACCGGTGGATTGCGATTGACGACCGTTGAGGAAGCCCGCCGATCGCGATGATGTTCGCTTGATCGAGCGCCGAGCCAGACTTGAGGATGTAGCACGGCTGGCCGGCGTGTCGCCGACTACGGTGTCGCGCGCCTTGCGCGACGATCCGCGGATTAGCGAGGGGACGCGCGCCGCGGTCGGCTACGCGGCTCGCCGGCTTGGCTACATCCCGGACGCGCGGGCGAGTAGTTTGCGGGGCCGCGCCACGAGTACGCTCGGCCTCTTGCTGCCGGACGTTGCCGATCCGATGCACGGTCAAGTCGCCATGGCGGTCGAGCAAGCCGCATCAACCCAGGGCTACACGGTGCTGCTGGCCAACGGCTTCACCGATCCGGCACAGGAACGGCGGGCCCTCCAGGTCTTTACCGCGCAGCGGGTGGACGGCATCGTGCTGGCGGGAAGTATGCTCAGCCCGCAGGAGGCCATTACCCTGGTCAGTCCGAGCCCGGTAGTCTTTATAGCGGGAGAGAACATCAGCCTGGCCGGCTATAAGAATGACCTCCCGGTCGGATCGATCCGCGTGGATGACGTGCGCGGCATCGAAGCGGTGGTTGCCCATCTTCGTGAGTGTGGCTATCGACGGATCGCGTACGTCAATGGGCCGGACCTGGCGTCGAACGTTACCCGACGAGACGTAGCACTCCGTGCTCTGGCCGATGCCGGGCTCTCCAGTGCCCTGTTTCCCTACCCTGGCGGGGTGGAAAGCCTGGGCGGGCAGAAGGCGAGCGTGTCCAGTGTGGTGGCCGATCGGCCCGAGGCGCTAATCTGTTATGACGACGTAGTCGCCCTGGGCATGATGGACGCGCTGCGCAGTTGTGGGCTTCGGGCGCCCGATCACATTGCGATCGTTGGATTCGACGACATTCCCTTTGCCGGCATCGCGAACCCGCGACTGACCACGGTGGCGCAACCGCTGGAAGAAGTGGGCCGGAGCGCGGTCGGCATGCTGCTCGCCGGCCTGAAAACCGGTGAACTGCCGCCCTCCATTGTGTTGCCCGTAGAACTGATCGTGCGGGAAAGCTCGGTTCGCGTGCGCGGCTCGTGATCGCGCCACGGGTGCCGCGAGGCTCCCGTCCCTATGATCCGGTCGCGGCGATCGCGCCGGTAGGCGCCGCCTCGGCCGCCCGTTGGGCTTGCAAGCCGGACATGGTGCGGAGCGGCAGTTCACGCAGGAACAGCACCAGGATGAGTCCGATCAGGATAATACCCGCCGCGGTAATGAACACCAGATCCATCGATTGCGAGAAGCCGACGAAGAAGGGCTCGGCCAATCGGTGGTCGGCGTGCTTGAGAAACGCCGTATCATTCAAGGTTGACAATCCGACCTTGCCGCCGTTATGGATGAGGGCCAGAATCGGTTTGTTCGCCGGATCGGCCTGCACCGTGGGGTCGTGCAGAGCAGCACGAAACGCGGGCGTTCGGGCGGCACCCTCAAAGGCGGTTCGGATATTATCGCCCACGGTGCTGAAGAGGACCGACAGGAACACCGCCGTACCCAGAGTACCGCCCATCTGGCGGAAAAACGTCGAGGAGGATGTGGCGACGCCGATGTCCCGCGGCGGCATGGCATTCTGGGTGGCCAGGGTGATCGGCTGCATTAGGTTACCGACCCCAAGGCCGAAAAGCGCCGTGTAGAGGCCGGTTTGCCATAACGGCGTATCGGCCCCGATAAAATGCATGACAATCAGGGCAATCGTCATGAGAGTGGCGCCGATAATTGGGAAGATCTTGTAGCGGCCGGTCCGCGAGATAAGCTGGCCTGAGATGATTGAAGCGATCATCAGACCGCCGGTCAACGGGAGCAGCAGCAAACCGGAGGCGGTCGGTGAGGCGCCCTTAACGATCTGCAGATACAAAGGCAGAACGGAGAGCCCGCCGAACATGCCCATGCCGACCACCAGCGCGACCCCGGAGCAGAGGCTAAACACACTGTTGCGGAAGAAGCGCAGGGGAATCAGGGCGTCGTCTCCCATGCGGTACTCCGCCGCGATAAAGGCGGCCAGCCCCAACAGGCCGAGCGCATAGCAGAACAGGGCTCGTCCTGAACTCCAGCCCCAGATCTGGCCCTGCTCCGCCACGATCAAGAGTGGGATCAGACACACGATCAGCGCGACCGCTCCATACAAATCAAGATGCACCTCGCGGCCACGGCGCACATGAGGAAGATTGAGCGTGTACCAAACGACAACCAGGGCGACGATGCCGATTGGCACGTTGACCAAGAATACCCAGCGCCACCCTGTGATGCCCTGGATGGTGCCGCTGCCTGCGAAGAAGCCGCCAACCAACGGGCCAAGCACGCTGGACGTACCAAACACGGCCAGAAAGTACCCCTGATA
>JAICHN010000080.1 GCA_025924845.1 Chloroflexota bacterium
GCGCGGCCGGCCGGCACCCACGGGACAGCGACCTCCCCACGCAAGTCCCAATAGAGCAAAGTCTGAGAGTCTTCGCCTATCCCCAAGATGCCGTTCTTCCCCGTACCGGTCCATCCCCATTCATGCGGCGCGATATCCAGGACGCGCACCACCAGCACATCACCCGGCCGTGCGCCGCGAACGGCGATCGGTCCGCAGAGCGGATGCCCACGCCGGATCGTGGGGAGCACCCCGCGCTCGGCTGACGGGGGACGGCACTCGGCCCAGGGCGGGGCCGGCACCATGCCGTCTTGAGCGTCAATCGTGGCAAACACAACCTGATCCCCGGCGTCCACGACCAGGGCGGGGGACAGACGGTTGTCCCAGGCCCGATGCAGAGCATCGGCTGGGCATCGGTGTTCCTGCACGGCACGCAACCTCCTTGACGTCTGCTTGCTTCCTACGCCGGCATCGGGGCGATCGTTTCATGGGGTGGGAGCGGATAATGGCACGCCGCCCAATGTCCTTCACCGAACGATCGCAAGGTCGGCTCTTCGGTGCGGCAACGCGGCTGCGCGCGCGGGCAGCGCGGATGAAATCGGCAGCCGCTCGGGGGGCGGGCCGGGGAGGGGAGATCGCCGGCGAGGACAGGAGGCTGGTCGCCAATCCGTTTCGTCGGGTCGGGAACGGGAATGGCCGAGAGGAGGCCCGCCGTATAGGGATGGGCGGGGACCCTGTGCAGGACCGGCGCGGGCGCAATCTCCACCAGCTTCCCGAGATACATCACGGCGATGCGGCTCGACATATAGCGCACCACGGCGAGGTCATGAGCAATAAAGAGGTAGGTCAAGTGGTATTCGCGTTGCAAATCGGCGAGCAGGTTGAGCACCTGCGCCTGAATCGACACGTCCAGGGCCGACACCGGCTCGTCCAGGATCAATAAGGCCGGGCGCAGAGCGAGGGCGCGGGCGATGGCGATCCGCTGGCGCTGCCCGCCGGAGAACTCGTGCGGATAGCGCCGTGCCGCCGCGGCGCCCAACCCAACGACGTCCAACAATTCACTGGTGGAGCGCGCCCGATCCGCTCGTGTGCCGATACCCTGCACCGTTAACGGCTCGCGCAGAATCTCTCCCACGGTCATCCGGGGATTCAAGGAGGAGAACGGATCCTGAAAGATAAGCTGCATTTTCCGTCGGCGCGGGCGCAGGGCACGCTCATCCATGCCGACCAGGTCCTCGCCTTCAAAATAGACATGGCCGCTGGTGGGTTGGACGATTCTCAGGATCGCCCTCCCGGTGGTGGTCTTCCCACAGCCGCTCTCCCCAACCAGACCGAGCGTCTCGCCCCGCGCCAGGCTGAAGGACACATCGCTCACCGCCTGAATGCCGCCCTGTTGTTTGCGCCAGGCAAGGCCGCTCTGGAGGGGAAAGGTCACCGACAGCCGTTCGACCGACAGCAACGCGGACGATCGAGCACTTCCGTTATCGGCGATCATGGCGTGTCTCCTCCCCACTCGGCCGGCCGGCATCGTGACCGCAATCTCCCGTGGCGCCGCTGAGCCGGCACCACCCGAAGGAATGAAATGGATCACACCCGGCCGCGGCTCTTAAGAGGGGGCAGATCGTGGGTAGGTAAGGCTGCGCTACGATGAAGCCCCGCCATTTATGGCGGGGAGACTCATTTGCTCGCCTAGCCGTGGCCTTTAGGCCGCTTTCCCTCAGCACCCGCGTGGTCGTGATGTACCGTGTACCGACGCACAGCATCCGCGTGATCGTGGTGAACGGTGTACCGATACCAAGCGGGCTAAAGCCCGCGCTAGGGTGGCAAATGAGCCTCCCCGGCCTGAAGGCCGGGGCTTCAAGATGGGAGAACCAGGCAATAGTAACGGCCCGCGCACTCCTCCGGGCCTCGGCTGGAGGTCCCATGGCGACGAGAGGATGCCGCATCAGAGAGACCCAACCGCCGCGGGCGGCACGGCCTGGGTAAGCGGGAAGAAACACGCCACGCGGCGGCCGGGTTCGGGCAGCGCAAGCGTGGGCGCTTGCTCGGCGCAGCGATCGCGCGCGTGGGGGCATCGCGGCGCGAAGCGGCAGCCGGTGGGGAGGTGAGCCAGGTCAGGGGGCGAGCCGGGGATGCTGGTCAGCCGCGTCTGCCCATCAAATGTGGCTTCAAGGCTCGGGACGCAACCAAGGAGGGCCTCGGTGTAGGGGTGAAGGCGCCGGCCAAAGAGCGCGGTCGTGCTGCCCTCTTCCACCAATTGCCCGGCATACATCACCATCACCCGTTGCGTGTTCTGGGCCACAATCCCCATGTCGTGGGTGATCAAGAGGACGGTCATGTTGAATCGGCGCTGCAAGTCGCGCAACAGATAGAGGATCTGGGCCTGAATGGTCACATCCAGCGCCGTGGTCGGCTCGTCGGCAATCAGGAGACGTGGTCCGCAGGCCAGGGCCATGGCGATCATGACGCGCTGCCGCATGCCGCCCGAAAACTGGTGCGGAAAGTCGCCCAGGCGGGCGCCCGCGTCGGGTACGCCGACCGCGTCGAGCAATTCCGCCGCCCGGTCGCGCGCCGCCCGCGCGCCGCCCGAGTTATGCAGGGCATAGGCTTCCCCGATCTGCTTCCCCACGCTGATCGTGGGGTTCAAGGCCGTCATCGGATCCTGAAACACCATACCGATTTGATTGCCCCGCACCCGCCGCAACTCCCGCTCCGACAGGCGCAGCAGATCGCGGCCCGCGAAGCGTATCGATCCCCCGGTAATGCGCGCCGCATCGGGCAGCAGACGGAGCAGGCTTAGCGCGGTGACGCTCTTCCCCGATCCCGACTCTCCTACCAGGCCGACCACCTCCCCGGCCTCCAATGAGAACGACACGCCGTCGACCGCCTTGACCAGACCGTGCCGACCGCGGAAGCGCACTTGCAGATTTTCGACCTCGAGCAAGGCCATCTAACTGCGCTCCATGTTGGTGATCACGCCTTCGCCGATCAGATTGACGGCCACCACGGAAAGGAAGATCATCAAGCCGGCCGGATAAATCAACCACCAGGCATTGGAAAAGAGGTTGTTCATACCGTCAAACAGTAGATTGCCCCAGGTGGGGACCGGCGGCTGTACGCCCAGGCCAAGGAAGCTGAGGAACGAGAGGGCCAGGATGTTATCCGCTACCAGAAAGACGAAATTCACCACCAGAATAGGCAGAATGGTGCGTACGATGTGGGTGCGTGCTATGAAAAACACACCGGCGCCGAACTGGCGACTGGCGGTCACAAAATCCCGCGAACGGGCGGCCAGCGTCTCATTGCGCACCACGCGGGCAGTCCTGGGCCAGCTGGTACAGCCCAGCAGCAGCACGAGCACGGGGTCGGTGAGCGTATAGAGGGAGGCGAGAAAGATCAAAATCACCACCGTGGGTACGGAGAGCAGCGCGTCCAACAGCCGCATCAAGGCCGCGTCGCCGAGGCGTGGGGCCAGACCGGACAACAGCCCATAGGCCAGGCCGAAGGCAATGGCCACGAAGGAAGCGGAGAAGCCGATCAGCAGCGATGCCTGTCCGCCATAAATCAGCCGCGAGAGTTCATCGCGCCCTATCTGGTCCGTACCCAGGGGAAAATGACCCGAAGGCGCGACCAACTGGTAGATCGGATCGATCGTATAGGGGCTGGTGCGGTACACCAACGGTCCAATAAAGGTCACGGCCGCGATCAGCACCAACAAGAGCAGACCAGCGTTGAAGGTAAGCGGCAGGCTGCGTAGCCGCCGTAACGCGGCAAGAGCGGGCGCCGATCCGGCGCGCGCGGTTCGAGGCGACGGCATGGCGAGACCGGAACTCTTAAGCATAGCGCACCCGCGTATCGAGAAAACCAATCAATAAATCAGCCAGCAGGTTGCCGATGATGGTGAACGTGCCGATCATCAGGACGATGGCGGTCAGCACCGGATAGTCTTTTTGCAACGCGGACTGCCAGAGCAAATAGCCGAGACCGGGAAAGTTGAACACCGACTCAATTACCACGCCGCCCGCGAAAATCCAGGGCAGAAACAGCCCAACCTGGGTAATGAGTGGGCGCACCGCGTTCCGCAGCACGTGGCGCGCCGCGATCCGCCAGGCCCCCGCTCCTTTGGCCGCCGCAACCGTAACATAGGCCTGGCGGAATTCCAGGCGCGCGGCAATGCCCATATAGCGGGAAAAGAACGAGACAAAGACAAGGGTCAGGGTGGTCACGGGCAGGATGAGATGCTGGATATAGGAGCCGAGATCAAAGTTCTGCTCGGCCAGGTTTTGCGATCCGCTGCCTGGCAGCCAACCGAGTTCGATCGAGAATATATAGATCAGGATGAGGCCCAGCCAGAAGATGGGCATGGCGTAAAAGAAGAATTGAAACATGCTGATCGTCCGGCTAATCCAGGTGCCCGTGAAGGCGCCCTGCACCATACCGATCCCGATCGAGAGCACAATGGCCAGCACGAAGGAGATGAAATCCAGGGCAAAGGTATTGCCGAGATACTGGCCGAGTACGTTCAGGACGGTCTGATGCTGAATGTAAGAATAGCCGAGATTCCCCTGAAGCAGGTTGCCCCACCATTGGGCGTACTGCACGATGAAGGGGCGGTCAAGGCCCAACGAGGCATTGAGACTCTTGACCGCCCCTTCCGTGGCGTGCATGCCGAGGATGGTATAGGCAGGACCGCCCGGGGTCAGCTCACTGACCCAGAACACCAGCATGGTTAAAAGCACGATAGAGGTAAGCGACGACACCAGCCGTCGTGTAAGCACCGTCATCATATCGTTGCCTCCATGCCTTGCCGATCCGGGTCGGGGAACCTAAGCTACTTGGAAAGCCAGAGATACTGCGGTGAGAACGCGTAAATGGGGCTGAAGAACTGGTTGATCCCCTGAACCTTGGGTGAGTAGCGGATCAGCGTGGCCGGATAGTCCAGATACAGGGCGGGCACGGCCTTTGCCGCGTAATCGCCGTAGTCGTAGATGCCTTTCAGCCCGGGTTTGGTCTGTGATTCAGTGATCGTAGCATCAAGCTTGGCATCGCTGAAGCCGCCGAAATTGGCACCTCCCGTGGTCCCGAACAGGCCATCACCCAGGGGATAGAAGTTGGGGTAGTAGATCCAACCGATACTCACGGCGTCCCAATCCGTGCCTTTCTTGCCAAGCGTCGCGATGACCGTGCCGAAGACTTGCTGGGTGAGGTTGATCGTGACGCCCAGCTTGGCGTAGTCCTGCTGCATAATCTCGGCTTGCTGGAGCGCGGTCGCGTTGCCGCTAATCAGGGTGATGGTGAAGGCGAGCTTCTGCCCGTTCTTCTGGCGCACGTTGCCGACCATCTTCCAGCCGTCGGCATCCAGCATCTTGCCCGCCTTGGCCAAATTGAAGGCCAGGGGACTTGCCGCCTTCGCGCCGTCGGAAAGATAGGTCGCCGGGGCATAGGGGACGGGTGAATAGGCGTCGTGGGCGTTGCCGTAATAGACCGTCTGGTTCATCTCGTTCTGATTGATCCCGAGTTGGAGCGCTTGGCGCACCGCCTGGTCTTTGAAGAAGCTGGTTTTCGGGTTTCGATAGTTGAGTTCGATGTAACTGAAGCCGAAGAGCGAGAAGTTGTAGGACTTCAAGCCGCTGAGTTGGGCGCGCGACTTCCAGAGACTATTGTCGAGGACGCCGACCTGGATCGCGCCGCTCTTGAGGTCGGCAAACTCAGCCTGCGTCGATCCCGCCCCCGAGTAGAATTTTACGATAAAGGTATCGAGATACGACTTGTGGCCGCCAAACGTTGGATTGCGGGCGAACTGCGCATACTGGCCCGTGACGAACTTGGTCAGCTTGTAGGGGCCGTCGACCACGCTCAGCGTCGCCAGGTCCGTCTCGTGATTGAGCAGATAGGTCGCATCCTTGCCCGCCCACGCCTTGCTCGGCAACGGTCGGAGCTGGGCCAGACCGTTCAACTCGAAATAGAGCGGATTGAAGGTCTGGTTCATCACGATAGTGAACGAGGTTGGTGAGTTGACGGTAAATGACTTCACCTGATTGGGCAGACCGCCGATCCCATAGTAGGCATACTTTGTGCCGTACTGCTTCATCAAGTTAAAGCAGAACTGCACATCGTCCGCGGTGACCGGCGTGCCGTCCGACCACTTATAATTGTCGCGCATGGCCACGGTGAAGGTGGTGTTGTTGTTGGATGCCTTGACGGATTTCGCGATGCTCCGGCTGTAGTCGATGCTGACCTTTTGATTCACCCAGAGCAACGGCTGGAAGAGGTACGCTTGGGCCTCATCATCGACGATCTCGGCCTGACTGACGATCGGAATGAAGGAATCGAAGGGTCCGTTGTTCTCGCCCCAGATGATCGTGCCGCCCATTTGGGGGGTAGCCGCGCTCGCGGGATGGGGCATCATAGTCTGCGACAGGGGGAGCAGGGCAAGCGCTACAAGCCACCGCCAACCGCGTTTCATCCGGGAGACCGTCGAGAGCCTAGACCGGGATAATTCATCTGTTCCTGGTCGGTGCATTTCCATCTCCGTCCCTAGAACCAGTTCCGCAACAAGAAGTCTGCCTTGCCCGACTGCCCTTGTCTTCCTCCTCTCATGCAGGTAACGCCCTCCCGGCTCCGACGCCACCCATACTTATCCCCGCCATTGGTCTGATAAGTAGACCACACCATACCATACGCGGTTCCGGCATGCAAGGGGTCTTGCCGCCCCTTTAACATGGACCGTATAGTTCATGACAGGTTGTCAGGCCGGCGCCCGCATTCCGCCCCCGGCCGAGGAGCGGGCATCGTGCGCATAGGGACGAGGCACCTTCACCGGTCCAGGGAGCGGGTAGGGAGTGGAAATGGAAGATACCGAGACCTTTGCCGTGGGGGACTGGGTGCCGCAACATGGAGGTATCGTGCCTGATGCCAGGATCGTTTTCAAGACGCACGGTACGCTGAACGGGCGCCGCGACAATGTCGTGCTCTTTCCCACCCATTACGGCGGTACTCACGTGAACAACGAATGGCTGATCGGTCCCGGCAAGAGCCTCGATACCGATCGTTATTTCGTAATCGTCCCCAACATGCTGGGCAACGGCGTGTCGTCATCGCCCAGTAACACGGCGCCGCCGCACGGCGGGCCGTCCTTCCCTCACGTCACCGTGTACGACAACGTCGCTCTTCAGCACCGACTCTTGACCGAGCGTTTCGCCATCACTCGCCTCCAGTTGGTGATTGGCTTCTCCATGGGTGCGCAGCAAAGTTTCCAATGGGCGGTCAGCTATCCCGACCTGGTAGAGCGCTGCATCCCGATCTGCGGCTCCGCCCGCACCGCACCGCACAACTTTGTGTTCCTCGAAGGCGTGGTTGCCGCGCTCCGCTCCGATCCGGCCTGGCACAACGGTGCCTACACCAACCAACCCACGGCCGGGATGCGCCTGATGGGGCGGGTTTGGGCCGGGTGGGGCGCCTCCCAAACGTACTTTAGGGAGCATCTCTATCGGCAAGAGGGCTTCACCTCGCTGGAGGATTACATGGTGCGCGGCTGGGAGGATGGGTTCGCGCAGGGTGATGCCAACGATCTCCTGACCATGGCCTGGACCTGGCAACATGCCGATGTCGGGGCCACGCCCGGCCTGGACGGCGACTTTGAGCGCGCCCTGGGGACGATTAAGGCGCGCACCCTGGTTATGCCCTGCGCGACCGATCTCTACTTCCCCCCCGAGGACAGCGGCATTGAGGTGCGGCATATCCCACATGCCGAGTTACGGCCGATCCCTTCGGTATGGGGCCACCAGGCGGGCGGCGGCGCGGACCCGGCGGCCGCGGCATTTATCGACACCGCCGTTCGCGAGTGGCTGGCCCGTTAGCCTGGGGCCAGCCTAAGAGTGCGAGGCGATTGGGTGAGGGTGGGCACCTCACCCAATCGCCTCACCGATGCTCTAAAATCGGTCGGTTCAGTACCTCGTCACCTGCACCTGATCAACTTCGTCGAAATCAGTGGGAGGTGACCCGCCAATGACTTGCCCCAAAGCGGTATCATCGTAGTGCCCGGGCACGGCCGGGATCGGCAACGCCTGTGGATAGGGTCCGTTCCACCCACTATACGGATAGAAGCCGTTCGCTTCAATGGCTGGAGCCCGCACCGGGTTATGCACCACTTGGGGTCCCGATTGCCCGTAGAAGGTTACCCACTCGTCGGTGATCCACAATACGGGCAAGATCGTCCCATTGGCCGGGGCGAAATATCCCGTGCCGTGGCCTGTCATCCGGCAGACGCCGCTTATGGGTGTCCCGGCAAAGAACCGCGCATTGCACCGCGGGCTGATCGTCTTGCTGTTGTCCGTAATCATCCGTTCAGATTGAAAGGTAAACCGACCTTTGGCATCGCTGTCGGCGAGGATCGTGGCTACCTGGGTATAGGCACCCGGCACACCGGTTTTCATTTGATCGCAAAGAGCTACGTCCGATTCAGCACAAAAGGCGAAGAACTGGAACATCCAGTGTCCCGCGAAGGACCTAGCGCCGCTCGCCGCGGTTGCAACAGCCCGCGAATTCGCCGGGTCGTGACTGTCCGACGTCCCATTCAAGGCAGTAGCACCGAATATCGTCAGGGCAAGAGCACCAATCAAGACCAGAGGAAACGTCCGCCCCCTGACGAGCCAACACACGAGGCGAATCCACATCCATATACCCAGCTTCCTGCCGCTTTCCATAACCGTGATCCCTTCCCTGATCTGTGCGCCATAGGGCTCATACTATCCCGGTTCCTATGGTTGCGCCAGATCCCGGACTCCCTCGGCACGCTCACTCCAGATCGAAGAGAAGCTTATGAGCGCGCCGACGCGCCCCCTCCCATCGGCGCCTCACTGCACCCGGCCCATGTAGTACACTTCCTGTCCGAGCCGAGGCGCGTGCCGATTCCTCTTAGCGCGCCCGGGGCAGAGGTGCGGGGAGTAGCCATATGCCGACTCAGCATGCGATAGCCTAGCCGGTGACTACACCTCCGTGGCGTCCCTCCCGGCGCGTGCTGCTGGTGCTGGTCGCGGCCTACTGGGCCTACCTGGTCAACGGTATCGTCAACAGCGAGATTGGACCGTCGTTACTTGGCATGGTCCACTCGTTCCATCTTGATCTGGCTGCCGCGGGCGCGATTTTCAGCGCCCAGTTTATCGGCTATTTGCCCGGCGCCCTGATTGGCGGCATGGCGGCCGACCGCTGGGGCTACCGCGCGGTGCTCGTTCCCGCTACCTTGCTGGTCGCGCTGGGGACAGGATGTACGCCCCTGGTCGGCAGCTGGGCCGTGGTGATCGTCCTGACCGCCGTGGCCGGCTTCGGGTTCGGCGCCTCCGATTCGCTGTGCAACGCCATGGTCGCCGCCGAGGTACCCGGTGAGGGGGCAGGCGCCCTGAATCTACTGCACACCTTCTTCGGGCTGGGCGCGTTGATTGGCCCGCTGCTGGTGGGCGCGCTGCTCGCCTCGCCCGGCGGCTGGCACGCCGTCTTCCTGACCTCGGGCGCGCTGGCCGGCTCGTGTACCGTCCTGTTCTTCCTGGTGCCTCTCCCCATGCCTCCCCATCTGACCGTGCCCGCCGCCATGCCCATCCTGCCGATCGCGTCCATCCGCCGCGTATCCCTGTTTGACCTCCGCGTGTGGCTTGTGGCGGGCCTGCTCTTTCTCTTCGTGGGTATGGAGCAACTGGTGGGCGGCTGGGCTCCCACCTATCTCCATCGCATCCTGGGCGCTCATACCGATGTCGCGGCGCGTAGCGTTGCCCTCTACTGGGCAGCGGTGACGCTCGGCCGGATCCTGGCAAGCATGATGGCCCTCCGTCTATCCAACGCGCGGCTGTTGGGCGGCAGCGCGGTCCTGGCTCTCGTTGCCCTCACGGCCCTGTCGGTGGCCGGCGCAGTCAGCCCGGCCCTCGTTGCCCTGGGCGCCGTGGGCCTGGGCTTTGCCGCGACCTACCCCACCATCATGGCGATCACCTCGGCCGCCTATCCGCGCCGGTTCGCCACCCTGGCCGGCTTCCTGGTCGCGGCGGGCGGCCTCGGCGGCATCCTATTTCCCTGGTTGGGCGGGGTGGTCGGCCAGGCGTGGGGTCTACGCGGCACCATGTGGCTGGGCACGGGCCTGGCGGCGGCCATGCTCATCCTTTTCGTGGTTTTCATCCGGGTGCATCGGTCGGTGGAGGAGGGATATCAGGAGCGAATATCATGACCACGAACCTTTCCAATTTCTCACAGCTATCCTGCCGTGACTGTCTATGATGATCTCACTGTCTCGCCCGTCATCTTTGGGTGATACGCCCGTGATACGCGCGGCGAATAGGGTAAGGCGGTGAGTCGTTCCATGTCTTAACAGAGGAGGGTAGCGCCCATATGGCCGTCAGCGAGCAGAGAGGTACCACCCTGGAAGTAGAGTTGCGCCCCGGCGTCCCCGGCTGTATCACGCTGCCCCTGGCGCTGATGTCGCTAGGCGCGATCCCGCTCCTCATGCGTTGGAACGAGCGGCGCTTTGTCCGCCGGATGGACGAACAAGGCGTAGAAACGCGCGGGGGCAAACGGATCGCCTGGCAGGAGTTCACGCGTATTGAGCGCGCCCAGACCTCCATACGGTCCGGCCGGACCGCCTTGCAGACGCGTATCTCCGACGACATCTACGCATCGAAAGGCCGTGGCCTCTCGGACGAGTATCTGTTGGAGTCCCCCCGGGGGCGCGTTTCCGTGCCGCTGTGGCGGACGAAGAACAGGGATGCGGTACGCGCGTTCACCCTCGAGCACCTGCCGGCGCACCTGCTTCCGCCGCGCCGGTAACGTCGTAGTGACCGGCCACTGCCGGCACGATAACGGGGCTTACGTCTGAGTGGAGGCAGGGGCACGCCTTGCCTTCAGCGATGTCCGTCTCAGGTTGATCAGCGCGCTGCAAGATGCAATATTTCCAGTTTGCTCAGGCGAGCGCCGCCGCCGTCGCCTGCTCGATTGCTAGGGCCTCCCCTGCCGCCCAAGCGGCGCTGAATGCCTCCGCGCCAAGTGCGGCGCGCACGGTGTGTATCGTTTCCTCGTGCTCAAGCGATTCCCCCCCGGTCAACACAACGCCGAGCGTCTCGCGCAGGCGCTCGGCGGCGCCAAGCAGGTAGGCAGCTTGCCGCGGGTCACCCTGGGCCGCGACCCCGCTCGCCATACTCTCCAGGCCGTAAGCCGTCAGGCTCCTGGCCCCCATCGCCGTTGCCAACTCAAGAGCCTGGCGATAGCGAGCCAGGGCCTGCGTGGTATCACCACGCCGGTGCAGGGTCCTTCCCAGGTCGATCAACGCGTTACAGATGCCTTCTTTCTCTCCCACTTGCCGCGTCAGAGCCAGGCTCTCGGTATATAGGCGCTCGGCCTGGCTGTACTCGCCTTGCCGATAGGCCAGGTGCCCCAGCTTGGCCGCCGCACTGCTGATGCCCTGGAGGTCTCCCATGTCCCGAAACAGGGAAAGACTTTCCTCCAGAAGCTTCTTCGCCTGGGCAAATTCGGCCCGCGGCTGGGCCGGGTTCCCCAGGTTGCCGAGCGCCATGGCGATCCCCGTGGTATCGCCCAATTCCCGGAACAGGGAAAGGCTCTCTCGATGCAGGGCCGCCCCCCGCTCGTAGTCTCCTTGCCGCTCCATCACGCTCCCCAGGTTGCTCATAGCGATTGCGCTGTTGAGCATATGGCCCAGGTCGCGGTTCAACGCCAGCGCCTCCTCGAAGAGCGCCCGCGCCCGCCGGTAGTCGCCCTGGGACCTGGCAACACAACCCAGATTCGACAGCGCCGTGGCGACGCCGCCGCGATCCTCGAGCCCACGCCGCAGAGATAAGCTTTCCTCGAAGGCGGTCATCGCCTGCCCATACTCCCCCAGCGACCAGGCGACAAGGCCCATCCCGTTGAGTGAGTTGGCGATGCCGCGCTCATCGTTCAGTTCCCTGAATAGCGCCAGACCCTGGCGGTGAAGGAGTCCCGCCTCTGCAAAGTCGCCGTGCCGATGCGCCAGGTTGCCGGCGCCCCAGAGCGCCGAGGCCCGCGTGCCGATCGGCGCGCCCTCGTCCGCGGCCAGGGCGCGCTCCAGCCACCGCCGCCCTTCCGCCAGATGACCATGCACCAGCCAGAAGCGCCACAAGGCGCCGGCTAGGCGCAGTCCGGAGGTGGGGTGCTGCTTCTCCTGTATGCTCCAGGTGAGCGCGGTACGGAGGTTGTCGTGCTCGGTGTCCAGCCGGGTGACCCATCTCTGTTGCTCTGGGCCTGTCAGGGCGAGCGCCGCCTCCTCGGCCAGCGCCACGCACCACTCCAGATGCCGATGCCGCGTCACGTCCTGTTCACCCACCTCGGTCAGCCGTTCCAGCCCATACTGCCGCATGGTCTCCAACAGTCCATAGCGCGCTTCGCCGTCCGCCGTCTCATAGACCTGGGCCAGGGACTTAGCGATCAGCCCGTCCAGCAGCTCCGCGGGCATGCCCGCCTCGCTCTCTAAGGGGCACCCCTCGTCGGCGTAGACGATTGCCGCCGCCCGTGCCGTCCATCCGCCGACAAACACCGCCAGCCGCCGCAGAAGCGCCTGCTCCTCCTTCCCCAGCAGATCCCAACTCCAGTCCAGGGCCGCGCGGAGGGTCTGGTGGCGGGGCAGCGCCCCACGATTGCCGACGATCAGCAGGCCGAAGCGATCGCCCAAGCGCTCGGCCAGCTGCTCCATGGTAAGGGTTGCCGCTCGTGCCGCCGCCAGTTCCAGCGCCAGGGGCAGCCCGTCCAACTGCCGGCAGATTTGGGCTACCGTCGCCGCGTTGCGCTCGGTAAGCGCAAAGCCCGGCCGCACGCCGCGCACCCGTTCGACCAAAAGCTGTACGGCCTCCGCCTGGGCCAGTTGGGCGAGCGAGGATCCGGCCCCCATGATCGGCAACGAGAGCGGCGGAACCGGCCAGACCGACTCCCCGGCGAGACCCAGCCGTTCTCGGCTGGTGGCGAGGACCCGCAACTCAGGACATGCCCGCAACAGGGCATAGGCCATCTCGGCGCACGCCTCCAGCACCTGCTCGCAGTTATCCAATACCAGCAGGGTGCGACGATCCGCGAGGTGGTGGGCGAGGGTGTCCAGAAGAGGGCGGCCCGGCTCTTCGCGCAGCCCCAGGATCCGTGCCGTTGCCCGCGTCACGTCGGCGCCGCTGCCGACCGGGGCCAACTCGACCAGGCGGACCTCGATGGAGCCTGTCGCGACGCGCTCCTCGGCCAGGGCTAGAGCCAGGCGAGTCTTGCCACAGCCGCCTGGGCCGGTGAGGGTGAGGAGGCGAGTGCGATCCAGCAGTTGGCGCAATTCGGCCTGTTCCCATGAACGCCCGACAAAGCTGGAGAGCGCGGCGGGCAGGTTATGGCGCGGGGTATCCGGCGCGGCGCGGACCTCGGTCTCGGTCGGACTGCCTGCCGGCGGGGTGGTCGGTTCCAGCAAGGCGGCGTGCAGAGCAGCCGTCTCCGGGCTGGGCGATACCCCGAGTTCCTCGCGGAGCGCCGTGATCAGGGCGTGCTCGGCGCGCAGGGCCTCGGCTCGGCGGCCCTGCGCGCCCAGCAGCCGCATCAGCGCGCGCCCCACTTCCTCATCGATCGGGTCCTCGGCCAGGACGGCGCGCAGCCGTTCCTCGGTGCTTGTCTCGCCCTGGGCGGTCAGGGCGAGCAGTACCTGCCGGTGCAGTCGGGCCAGGGATGATCGCCGTACCACCGCCCACTCCTCATAGGGCAGGTTGGGGAGCAGCGGACCGGCATAGAGCGCCAGGGCTCGCTGCAAGGATGCCGGGTCATTACCGACCAGACCGGCTTCGGCTTCGGCCTCGAACTGGTCGACATCCAGCACCAGGTCGAGGCAGGGATCAAGGGCTAGGCCGGCATCGAGGCGCACCACCGGGTTCGGGGCGGCGCGGTCGGAGAGGGCAAGGCGGATACCGCCCAGCACGGCGCGGAGGTTGACGGCGGCAGCCTGGGGATCCTGTTCGGGCCAGAGCAACTCCAGAATACTGTCCACGGGCAGCCGATGACCGGGGTCGGCGAGCAAGCGGAGCAGGAGCAGCAAGCTCTTGCGGCGGCGAAACGCGGTTTCCGGGAGGGGCCGGCCATCGTAGCGAAAGGTGACGCCGCCCAGCAGCCGCGCCTCGAAGCGGCGCACGGCACGCCGGTCGGCGGGCACCTGAGTCTTGAGCATTGCGATGTCTCTTCCTTAGCGGGTGCTCGATAGGCCCAGTGTACTACACATCGGACGCGGTTCGGCACATGGATCCGCCGTGGGCCGTGATCTGAAAATCGCTCTGCCCCTGACCCGTTAGTGATACGTGCGTGATACGCGTGCTCTGTAGAGTGAGCATCGAGCATGGGCCGCGCGCCCGTTCGATAAACGTTGGCGGCGTGAAGCGCGGCCGGCATAGACAGAGGGAGACACGTTATGGCCTCGTGGCAATCCGTTCCCGACCAGGCAGAACGCGCGCCCATAAAGC